>NZ_JBIMEV010000011.1:0-129578 GCF_051262595.1 Salipaludibacillus sp. CF4.18 | reverse complement strand
CCGACCCCGGTTTCACAGATCCAGTTTCACTTACTCTTCGGTTGCTGTTCTGTTGTACGTTTCTATCGCATGATTCGTTGCATCTATCGCTTGATTTAATGCCTCTTCCGGAGACATTCCTTGATACATCGCTTCAAACGCAGATACTACTTGCTGTCTGGCTTCAGGGAATACTGCAATTAATGCACCCTGTGTTGCAGAAGATGGTACTGTTTCTTGCAACTGTTCAATTGGCACACGTAACTCTGGAAACTCTTCATGCTCTTCGGTTACAATTTCTTCATCATAAGCAGCCGGATTAATCGCAAAGTAACCAGTATTAACATGCCAATCTGCTTGCACTTCAGCTGTTTGAAGGTGCTTCATGAATTCCCACGCTGCAGCCTGCTCCTCTTCGGTAATTCCATTTGCCATCCAAATGGAGGCTCCACCTATAATTACTCCTTGAGGATCTATGTCATCTGCGTGAGGGACAAAAGCAACCCCAACATCAAATGGTGCATTCGCAATCGTATCCTTTGTTCCAGCAGAAGAATCCATATACATCGCTACCTGGCCTGCTTGGAAAGCTGCTCGGATATCATCCCAATTCTGACCATAGTATTCATATGATCCTGCTTTATGCATCGAGTTAATCCATTCAAACACTTTCAGACCTTCCTCGCCACCAAACTCAGCCTCTCTTGCATTTCCGTCTCGGCCATTCGCTTCATTCACAAAATCTTGCCCTTGTGTAGAGATCATTTGCTCAAAAAACCAACCGTGTCCAAGCATAGAAAAACCGTATTGAGACGTTTCTCCACCTTCTGTAACAGTTAAAAGTTTCGCAGCCTCCTCAATCTCCGAAAAAGTACGCGGAGGATTCTCTGGATCTAATCCTGCTTCTTCAAATGCATCCTTATTATAAAATAACGCAGGCGTTGATGAGTTAAACGGCATAGAATGAAGATCCCCATCAACCGTATAATAACTTAAAATATTTTCTTCAAGCTGTGAAACATCATACCCATCCTTATCGATCCATTCCTGAACTGGGGTTGTATATCCACTTTCAATCATATACTTCGTTCCGACTTCAAATACTTGAACTAGAGCAGGTGCATCAGCTGTGCCACCAACACTCCGGAATTTTGTTAGTAATTCTTCATAAGATCCTTGAAATTCGACTACTATTTCAACATCGTCCTGACTCGCGTTATATTGCTCAACAAGCTCATCAAGCGTTTCTCCCAGTCCTCCACCCATACCATGCCAAAACTCAATCGTTTGTGGTTCTGAGCCAGAAGCTTCTGATTCATTAGCATTCTCTTCGTTACTGTCAGTATTGTTCTCAGCGTTGTTGGCAGTATTTTCTTCCCCACTAGTTCCTGGCGTTTCACTTGCAGCTTCTTCTTCATTTCCACAAGCAACTAGCATACCCACCATTAAAACTAGTAAAATTATAGTATATATCATCTTTTTCATCTTCTGAATCTCCCCATTCATTTAAGTTTAAAGTTTCGGACCAAGTTAATAGGCAATTCTTCATTTAAGCGCACCCTGAGTAAGACCTTTTTGTAATTGTTTCTGCCCGATAAACAGCAATAACAATGTTGGTATGATTACAATGATAACTCCCGCCATTACCACCCCCCAATCTGTTGCAACTTCGACTGTTTGCAGCTGTTTTAATCCAATTTGTACGGTTCTCTTTTCATCATTTGTCGTAACGAGCAATGGCCACAGGTACATATTCCAAGTCGTTAAAAACCCATATATACCAAGTGTTACAAGACTAGTTCTACAATAAGGCAACACCACTTTATAAAAAGTGGCGAACTTTGACAGCCCCTCAATATCAGCAGCCTCCATTAATTCATGTGGAACGGTCTTAAAGTGCTGACGAAGAAGAAAGGTTCCAAAAGCCAGCGCAAAAAACGGTACAGTCATACTTAAATAGGAATTCATCCATCCAAATGCTTGTATCGTTAAAAAATTTGGAATCATCGCTGCTTCCCACGGAATCATAAGCGTTGAAATAAATAATAGAAAAACCGCATTCCTGCCTTTGAACGGAATGAATGCAAATGCATAAGCTGCAAACGCACACACCACTAGTTGGCCTAACATTACTCCTGTCGAAACTATGAAACTATTCATTAAATACCGCATTAAAGGAACTGTCTCAAACACACGTTCATAATTTGACCAATTCCATATCGATGGTAAAAATGAACGATTCATCACATCTGTTCCCGACATAAAGCTGACGAGGAATGCATAGACAATTGGAAAGAAGAGAAGCAAAGAAGAGATAATCAGCAGTGGATAAACCACCCAACCTCTTGATTTCATCATTGGTAATGCACCCTCTTTTCGCCAAATTTAAATTGTAAAATTGTCAGACCGAACACAAGTATAAATAATATTAGTGCTTGTGCACTTGCCGTGCCAAATTGATAATTTATAAATGCATCCCGGTAGATTGCATATACAATAAGATTTGTTGCTTCCGCTGGACCCCCTTGTGTCAGAATATCGACTTGCCCGAATGACTGAAACGAATTAATAAATGTAATTGTAATAATGAAAAATAATGTTGGTGATAACATCGGAAGTGTGATCCTTCGTAATTGGTACCTGTATTTTGCCCCATCAATTTCAGCACTTTCGTAAAGGTGTTGATCAATGTTTTGCAGTCCCCCAAGAATGACTAAAAATGCAAATCCTGTATTCATCCAAACGGTTGTAATGGCAATCGAAATAAGCGCCCATTGGGGGTCAAGCAACCATGGGATCGATGAGATTCCAATAATATTTAAAAATGAATTTAATATTCCCACCGTCGGATGAAATAAAAACAACCAAATGACTGCTGATGCGGCTACCGACATCCCCATCGTTGAAGATAATATTGTTCTGAAAAATCCAATCCCGCGCAATTTCTCGTTGGCAAGAAGCGCAAGAAACAAAGCGATGATAACACTTGATGGAACCGTGTATAACACGAACAAAAGTGTTGAAACCATACTTTTTCTAAAAACAGATGATTGAAGGATGTACGCAAAATTTTCAAAACCAACAAACAGTGACGCAACTCCTTGAGCATCCGTTAAAAAGAAACTAAGATATACAGTCCGGAGCATAGGATAGAATAGAAAGATTGAAAATAACAGAATAGACGGGAATAAATACAGCATTGCGGTCCGGAAGTTTTTTGTTTTACCCCACCAGGAAAGCTTTTCCTTTCTTCCGTACTGCAAGATCCGTTCCTCTACAACTGTCACGGATGAAGAACTCATAACACTTGAACTCCTTCCGATAACTGAACTTGCCCCGAATAGAATATTTCTTCGGTAACTGTATCAAAGAGATAGGCTGCTTCTAGGGGTACAGCCAAAGATAATAAATCACCAATATTTTTGGGCCACTGCCCCTGCCATTTAGCTTTCCATGTTGCTTTTCCCAGTGTAAAAGTAAAATGTGTTTCATTTCCCAGAACTTCGGTATCTTCAATTGTTACGTCAAATTTAATCGAAGGTTCAAGAACCTCCTCTGCCGGAAATACTTGTTCTGGTCTTACACCTAAATGAAAGTGATCTTTCGTATTTAAAAGAGTTCGCCAAGAAACAGGCGTTGCTAAAGATATTTTTTCATTCATAAACATCAATGATCGGTCCTGACTCAAAGAAAGAGGCAAGGTGTTCATTGGGGGAGCCCCAATGAATGTTGCAACAAATAAGTTTTTCGGTTGGTTATAGATAGATAGCGGGGTGCCAACCTGTTGAACTTTTCCATCTTTCAACACCATCATCCTGTCACCCATCGTCATCGCCTCAACCTGATCATGAGTAACATAAATCATCGTAATTCCCAATTTCTTTTGAAGCTGACGAATTTCCGTTCTCATATACCCTCTTAATTTCGCATCAAGGTTGGAAAGAGGTTCATCGAGTAAACAAATTGGACGTTGACTGACAACGGTTCGAGCAAGGGCAACTCGTTGTCTTTGTCCTCCTGAGAGCTCTCGGGGTTTCCTTTGTAAATAAGGGGTTAAGCCCAGTAAATCAGCTGCTTCTTGACAGCGTTCATTACGTTCGGTTTTATTCATTTTTCTAGCTTTTAAACCAAATAGAATATTTTCTTCCACTGTTAAATGTGGATAAAGAGCGTAATTTTGAAAAACCATCGATATTTCCCTCTTACTCGGTGGCATATGATTCACTCTGTTTTCTCCAATTGATAAGTCACCAGCAGTTATAGTCTCAAGTCCAGCGATCATTCTCAGCATGGTGCTTTTACCGCACCCCGATGGACCTACGAGCACGAAAAATTCACCTGGGTTAATTTCTACATTCACATCATCGACTGCAAATGATTGTTGATCATAACTTTTTGATACATGAGATAATGTAACCTTTTTCATGCTAATCCCCTTTCGACAACATTAGTCCTTTTCATTCCCATATTTAAATCTTATCAATGAAATATGAAGAAAGATTAGCTATAATATACAAATTGTGTAAAAAACGTTTGAGTATTGTGAAGTTTATGAATGGTTGTACATCTACCAGTAGTCGAGGTGTTTGCTAGAAGAGTAAAAGAGTATAAGGGGTCAGTCCCCCCATTTAGTCCCCCCATTTATTGGAAAACAAACAGTCCCAGAATACAGGGGAACTTTCCCCTGTATTCTGGGATTGCGATTGATCTTTTTATTATCCTGTAAACACGTCACCTTTTGGATAGCGAATATTACTGGGTTCATTTTTTGCCAGTGCAAACGCCAGTGAGACCGGCCCAACTCTACCAATGATCATGAGTACGATGATTACTTGTTTACCTATCACCGATAGTTCGTCAGTTATGCCCATGGATAGCCCCACTGTTCCAAAAGCTGAGAAAGCCTCAAAAACTATCGCTAAATAAGGGGCTGATTCCGTGATTGATAAGAGAAAAATACTTAGGAATACTGCAAAAAGGCTTATTGCCACAATAGATAAAGCCCTTATGACTATTTTCGTTTCAATGGTCCTTTCAAAAATTACTGTTTCTTTTCTTCCTATTAAATAGGAGTAGACTGCTAAAATGATAATAATAAAGGTTGTCAGTTTAATACCACTTCCAGTTGAAGCACTTCCTGCTCCAATAAACATTAACCCCATCATAAACGTAATAGAAGCTGGTGTCATACTGCCGATATCAATCGTATTAAAGCCCGCTGTTCTTGGTGACACTGCTTGGAAATATGAGGCCCATAGTTTTTCCGAGCTCGTCAAAACTGCCAATGTTTCAGGGTTTGTATATTCTAAAGCAAAAATTACTAGCATCGCTACCACATTTAGAATCAGTGTACCTACTAGCATCAGTTTGGTATGCAGAGACAACCGCCTGAATGTTTTCGTGGTTACGATATCATATAAAACCGTAAAGCCTATCCCGCCTGTAATGAATAAAAACGTAATAATGATATTCACGACCGGGTCGCCGACATATGCATTAAGCCCCTCACTCCACAACGAAAAACCAGCATTATTAAACGCCGATATTGCGTGAAACAAACTAGTAAACAAACCGAAAGACCAGCCATATTCAGGGACCCAATGCATCGCAAGTAGTAGAGTCGCAAATAACTCTATAGAAAAAGCAAAAATTAAAAGGATTTTTACTAGTCGAACCATCCCGCCCAGTGACGTTTG
Source organism: Salipaludibacillus sp. CF4.18 (assembly GCF_051262595.1). Taxonomy (NCBI): domain Bacteria; kingdom Bacillati; phylum Bacillota; class Bacilli; order Caryophanales; family Bacillaceae; genus Salipaludibacillus; species Salipaludibacillus sp. CF4.18. The sequence goes on along the minus strand of NZ_JBIMEV010000011.1, from coordinate 123,903 downwards.
ATTAAGGGACTCCTGCACTAGGATACGCTCCCTTAATCCGATTTTTTTTCCTAAGGCGAGAACGATGAGAATCGCAAAGGCCATAAGACCAAGCCCACCTATTTTCATTAAAATCATGATCACTGTTTGACCAAAAATAGTGAAGACACTCCCCGTATCTAACACAACCAATCCCGTCACTGTTGTAGCTGAAGTGGCTGTAAAAAGAGCATCGATGAGTGTGATCGGTGTCGTCGTTGAAAGAGGTAATAGCAATAACATCGTGCCCACAATAATAGCTCCTAAAAATCCAAATGCCAGGAATCTTTGGGGTGACATAGAGCGCCTTTTACTTTTTAGATTCATTATTAGGACCCCATTCTCACAATATAGATATTTACCATTCTATTTATTAGAAGGTTCTATCTTCATCATTAATACAGTGAATTTACTCCTGTTTCCCCTTTCTGTCAATATAAATATTAAATAAGTTACAAGGACAAGAAAGGGGTCCAAGAAAGGGGTCAGACCCGCAAAATTTTGGAATATATATAGGCTTTATGTCTGCTCAGTAATTTGGGCTATAATGGGAATTATTAGCGAAGTAGCCATTCTTTCATATATACTTTAATAAAAGACGCTTTGCGTTTTTCTTATAGAAAGGACTGTATCAATAAATGACTCCGCAGAAACCTGTTAAGATACAAAAACCTAAGTTACCAAATGTACTAGAAAACATTTCCTTGAATGAAGAAATGGATGCAGAACAGTTTTTTCAAGGGGCCAGTGTTATTGATTGCACCATTGATACGGAGCCAACGGAGGAAAAGTTCTTTGAGAAAATGGTGTTCAAAAATGTGACGTTTGAAGGTATGAACCTTAGTAGCGCCGAATTCACTGATATTATCTTTGAGAACTGTGACCTTTCTAATATTGACGTAAGTGATGCTGTTTTCCATCGGGTTGAATTTAAAAACTCAAAGCTTTTAGGGGCAAATCTATCCGGCACCTCTCTTCGTCACATGTCCTTTACGGAGTGCCTTATAAACTTTGCGACACTTAATTTCGCATCACTGAAGGACGTTATTTTCAGTGACTCCTCTTTACTTCAAACAGATTTCTTTGATTCCTCGCTGAAAAATGTAGAATATAATCAGTGCAACATTGACGAAGCTAACTTCACTGAGACAGATTTAAAAGGCGTAGACATGAGTACGTGTACATTCGATACTGTTGGTGTTTCATTGGATAAACTAGCAGGGTGTACCGTCTCCTCAGAACAAGCTGTTGGTTTCGCGCGAGCACTAGGACTTGTTATTAAAGATTAAAATACATAACTGAAAGGATGATCCAGATGAAGGATTTTTTCGAAGAAAATGTGGAACGCAAAGGAACGGCTTCTTTTAAATGGGACATGACAAAAGAAGTTTTTAAAACAGACACAGATGTGTTACCAATGTGGGTGGCAGATATGGATTTCCGTCCTCCAAAGGCGATCACTGACGCTCTTCACGCAAGAGTGGAGCATGGAATTTACGGCTACACGTATATTGGGGATTCAGTAGTCGAAGCGATCACCTCCTGGTTAAGCAGACGCGTGAATTGGGATATCAAGAAAGAATGGATACTTTACAGCAATGGCGTCGTGCCATCGATTGGTAAAGCCATTCAAGCTCTTACACAACCAGGAGATAAGATCATGATCCAATCACCAGTCTATCCCCCATTTTTTTCAATGGTGAAGGAAAATGATCGTGTTATTGAAAATTGTCCTCTCGTGGAAGAACAAGACCAGTACGGCATTGATTTCGATGCTTTTGAGGCTTCGTTAAAAACAGGAGTAAAAATGTTTATACTTTGTCACCCCCATAATCCGATCGGACGGGTATGGACGGAAACGGAGCTCCGGAAAATGGCAGACCTTTGTATGGAAAATGACGTTATCATCGTCTCTGATGAAATCCATTCAGATCTTGTACTTAAACCTTTTAAACATGTTCCGATGGCGTCATTATCTGAAGAAATTGCGCAACAAACCATCACACTTATTGCACCAAGTAAGACATTCAATTTAGCAGGCCTGCAAGCCTCAATCAGTATTACACCTAACAAAGGTTTCCGGGAAAAAATTCAAGACGTCGATAAAAAACTTGGCTTTCATACGTTAAATACATTTGGAATTCTTGCAATGGAAATGGGCTACCGCCATGGGGAAGAATGGCTCGAAGGATTACTGGATTACCTCAAGGGAAACGTGGAAACAGTAGACAATTATTTTACAGAACACCTTCCTGAACTAAAACTTGTCCCTACTCAAGCAACCTATTTACTATGGATAGATTGTCGTAAGCTTGAACTGTCGGATGCAAAACTAAATAAACTATTTGTGGAAGACGGAAAAGTCGGTTTCAACCCCGGAACAAGCTTCGGTAAAGGCGGCGAAGGCTTCGTGCGGATGAATGTAGCCTGCCCGCAAGCAACTGTACTTGAAGGTTTAAAACGCATGAAGAAAGCAATAAAAGGTTAACGAAACATCCTTTAAAACCCCCTTGCCTATTATTGGCAAAGGGGGTTTTGTTAAAAGAAAAAGTTAACTATTCATACTTGTCCAGAAGACCATCCATCTTTTATGGCCTCCACTCTAACTATGTATATTCTTAACCCGACCTACTTGACCATCTTCAAGTCTCACTTTAATTCCGTGAGGGTGGTTAGGGGATTTTGTTAAAAGATCTTTTACTATCCCCCGAGTTAATTTTCCGCTTCGTTGATCCTGTTTTAACACAATATCCACTTCCTTACCCGGCTGAATATTACTGCGTTGCTGTCCATTCATTTTTATAAACCTCCCTTCCCCTGTTTTATCTATTAATCATACCACGAGTTTTCCGCTAATGACCTCCATGCCTTCCTAATCATTATTCCTGTTAAGCAAGAATGGATACACTATTACGTAAAAACATATACTTTAAATAAAGATGTTTCGGATAACTACTTGAAGAAACGAAAGCTGCGACTCTGCGGGATTAGCAACTGTTCAGAGTTAACTTAAGCACCAACCAATATCACCTATACGACCAAAAGGAGTGAGGAAAAAACCTATGATAAAGTCCTTACTTAAACGTTTTAATGACCATAAATTGATTGACCTCGGTGCACAATGCGCCTACTTTTTATTACTTTCTATCTTTCCATTTCTTATTTTCATCATAAGTCTGTTACATTTCCTTCCCTTTACATTCACTGACGTTTATCAACTGTTGGAAGAAACCTTTGTTCCTCCAGATGTGTTAGATGTGATTCAAGACCAGTGGAATATTTTAAAAGAAAACCACCGAACGGGACTACTTTCCTTAGGTCTCATTTTCACACTTTGGACAGCATCATTAGCACTTGACTCGATATTGCGGGCATTAAACCTGTCCTATCATATATCGGAAAACCGTGGATTCCTTCTGGGACGTCTTGTTTCTATTTTTTTGACTGTTGGAATGTTTCTCGTAATTATAGTTGCTTTATCGCTCCAAGTTATTGGAGCCCACATTGAAAGTACCTTTGACTTAAATTTGCTTTTATTAGAAGTAGAAGTTCTACGTTGGGCAGTAAGTTCTATCGTTATCTTTGCCGTGTTTCTTCTATTATATTTAGTAGGTCCAAATTTGCGCCTCACACTAAAAAAGGTTTATATAGGTGCTATATTCGCAACTATCGGCTGGCAGTTAACTTCTTATGCCTTTCATTTTTATCTGACCAATTTTGCAAACTACTCCGCTACCTATGGAACAATTGGCACCGTAATTGCATTGATGGTCTGGTTCCATATCTCCTCGCTAATCATTTTAATTGGTGGAGAAATCAATGCTATCTTATATGAAGAAAAGCCTTTCCAAAGAGGAAAGACTAAAGAAGGGGTCAAAAAAGGGGTCTGACCCCCATTATATGGAAAACTATCAAATCACATACATAAACACGCTTAAGAAGTGTGCGAGGCTTCCCAGTAAAATGAAAATATGAAAGATTTCATGGAAGCCCATATGTTTAAAAGTGAGCCATTTTGGTTTCAAGCCATAAATAATTCCACCAACAGTATATAAAATCCCACCTACCATTAACAAAACGACACCTTCACTTTGTATCACATCTGAAATGGGTGCGATAAAAAGTACGACTAGCCACCCCATCAGGATATATATCGACGTAGAAAGCCACCTGGGAGAATAAAACCAAACGAGCTTAAAAATAACCCCGCTAATTGCTAGCCCTGTAATAATACCGAACAAAGTCCACCCCATTACACCTTTCAAGCTAATTAAACAAAAAGGCGTATAGGTTCCAGCTATTAATATGTAGATCATCGAGTGATCCAATCTACGTAAAAAAGCGATGACTCTGTTTTTCGCAACAACCATATGATATGTTGCTGATGCCGCGTAAAGTAAAATCATACTGATTCCAAATATACTGACTATCCAGGATATAAAACGGACACTCTCTCACATCAATCAGCAATCCTCCGAAGGAACGTTTGACGTCGAAGGTTTTTATGAGAGTTATTTAAAGCTAGCTACTCAAAATGTTACGACATTCGAATCAGAACTCGATCACCACATTGAAAATGTCAAAAAACAGGTAGATGAAATGGAAGAAGAAGAGTACGTACAGCAAGTTCTTGCGATCCTTACATTTATCAACATGAGTAACATCTATCGCAAAGCCGCCGAAAAACTAATCGATTCCATTTCAGAGCCATCAACCAATTAAAGAGACTTTCTATAAGAAGTTGAAAGATTGTGGAAACGCTTGATATCCATTGTCACAGTGCGTATCGTATAAAGTATAAAGTATTTCCTGATGAAAGGAGAGATTCACATCGGAAACTTTTATATACAAAAAAATCGCTACGATATGAAACTAAATGTGAAAATGGAAGGAACGTTCTCCGAAAAAGATGACGAAGAATTTGTAAAAGCATTCACCGAAGAAATTAAAACCTTACCCGTTAGTGAATATGATATTGAGGTGGACTGTTCAGAACTCAATGTCTCCATTCCGCTACCTGAACATTTGCATTTACTGGAAAGTAACATTCATCGTTTTCAAAAAACAGGATTCAAGAAAATTCTCTTTATTGTTCAGAAGTCTTTTTCTAAAAGTAACTGTGCCTTTATTGAAAACGCAAAGAAGACTCCAATCCCCCAATTTCAATTAATAGAGATATAAAAGGTGAGTCAAAGGGCAAAGATGCCCTTTGACTCACCTTTCCTTTTTATAGATTTTTTTAGAATTCATCCATTACCTGCAATCCACCCTTTTATGCAAGGCTTTCTAAATCTAATATTACCAAAAATAAATTACATCCCTCTAAAAAATGTTTAATAACTTTTCATAAATGGTATACAGTTCATAAAGCTAATATGATAAATAATACTATTATTAGCAATCAAAAGTTAGATTTTCATTACATTTAATAGGAGGCTTTTTTAGATATGGAACTATTACACAAAGAATTTTTTAATGATGAGGAAGTAGTAAATGCGGTAGAGTCTTTGAAAATTAAAGGTGTTACAGAAGAAAAAATTTATGTTGTTACTCATGATGATGAGCGAACCAAGCGCGTGGCTGAAAAAGCAGATGCGGAAACTATTGGAGCAAAGGAACAAAGCTTTGGTACAACAGCTAAGAATGTCTTCCGTAAAAAAGGCGATGAACTTCGTGCTAAGTTCCAGGAAATCGGGTTTGACAAAGCAAAAGCTGAATCTCTTGAAGGAGAGCTCGATAAAGGAAAGGTTATTCTCATCGTAAAAGATGCACCAACGGGAATAGCACTTTAATTCCCCTTTATTATGAAATAAAAAGGTGTCTCAAAGATCTTTTCGATCTTTTGAGGCACCTTTTCTTTACTATTATTTCCATAACAATGGCCTATTAGATTCTGCGCTTATTCAATAGCTCGATTCGGCAGTTGCCATTTATAATAGACAGAACACAGTCTAAGAGCAACTACGATTAAGACGATAATGAGTAACTCAAAAGGACCTGTCAGCCAACCTAAACCCACCACAATTCCTGGTATAAGCGTCCATGCTATATATATCTCCTTTTGCAGAAATAATGGCTTTCTGCCGGCCAGAATGTCTCTGATCATTCCTCCACCAGTCCCCGTCAAAGCTGCAGCTGCAATGCAGGCACTGATTGGGTGTCCCATCGAATAGGCATATAATGCTCCCTGGACAGAAAAAGCCCCTAGTCCAATTGCATCGAAAAATACCCCTCTTCTTAGCAGCGTCCACCGAACAATTCTTGGGAAAACAAAAGCAACTGTCATGACCAGAAACGCAACAGTAAAAAGTGTCCCTTGATCCCAAAGTGTCGAAACAGGAACACCTATTAACAGGTTTCGAACTGCTCCACCACCAAAGGCTGTAATAAAACCTAAAATGTAGACACCCATTAAGTCATATCTTTCCTCCATCGCAACTAAAACGCCACTAAGAGCAAATGCGATCGTTCCTATACCATTTAATACTTCCCACACAATTTTTCCTACTTTCTTTTACTAAAGCTTCAACTGCTGAAATATACTCATCTATTTTAATGAGGCTTTTCTAATTTTACAAGCATTTTGACTTGATTTCGTTAAATTTATTAAAAAATTCTCCCCTACATAATAGCGTTTTCATCATTGTGCTATCAATATATAGTCTATTTTCACAGATTACACGGTCAATATTGTTGCGTTAGATATTCTGACAAATATCCGATTTTCTTACACAACCTGTGCCATAATATAAAAATAAATCAATATTCAAAATAATGTTTTTACTTACAACTCCAGTTTTAATGAACTTAGACAAAATATATAAAAAATAAATATTGATAACTATTTCTAACTCTAATGAAGCATAGGGGGCGACATTCACCATTCATCCGACTGAAATAAGATTAACCGGACAAGTTAGCGGAATGCCTTGAATCGAATGATGATGATAAATCTCTTATTAAAACAGAATCCATCAACACCGAAAAGGAGGCTTTTACGATGAAAAATAGAGCTTCTCGTGGAATCTGAAAAAGATCACATGTGTATTAAATTATAAACTAGTTTTCCAATAATCATAGACTTTTAACTAATGGAGGGTTTAAGAATGGCTAAAAGAAAGTTAGTACTTGTAGGTAATGGTATGGCCGGAGTAAGGACTATTGAGGAAATACTAAAAGAGGATAAAGACCGATTTGAGATTACAATTTTCGGATCGGAACCGCATCCTAACTATAATAGAATTTTACTATCCTCTGTTTTACAAGGTGACACTACAGTAGATGATATCGTATTGAATTCCTATGAGTGGTATGAGGAAAACAACATTACACTTTATACTGGGGAAACAGTTGAGAAGATCAACTCCGACAAGAAAACCGTTCTTACCGACAAAGGTCAAGAAGTGCCATATGATGATCTTATTATAGCTACCGGGTCTAATCCTTTTATGCTCCCACTCCCAGGCGCGGATAAAAAAGGTGTTATCGCCTTCCGTGATATCGAAGACTGTGAAGCGATGATTGATGCCTCAGAAAATTATGAACGTGCTGTTGTAATTGGTGGTGGTCTTCTCGGACTTGAAGCTGCAAGAGGTCTATTAAACTTAGGAATGGAAGTAGACGTTGTCCATATTCTGGACCACTTAATGGAACGACAACTCGATCAAACTGGTTCAAAAATGCTCAAAGAAGAATTAGAAGCACAAGGCATGAACTTCTTGATGGAGCATGGGACAGAAGCAATCCTCGGAAAAGACCGAGTGAATAAAGTCTCTTTTAAAAATGGAAAAGTAGTCAAAGCCGATCTTGTTGTTATGGCAGTCGGAATCAAACCGAATATTTCTTTAGCAAAAGAAAGCGGGATTACAACGAACCGAGGGATAGTTGTCGATGACTATATGCAGACTGATGTGCCCGATATTTATGCCGTTGGAGAATGTGCGGAGCATAGAGAATTAGTCTATGGACTTGTAGCACCATTATGGGATCAAGGTAAAGCTCTTGCCAAAAAGATCTGTGAAAAGGATGCAGGTGCTGGTTATCAAGGCTCCATCCTTTCGACCAAATTAAAAGTAAGTGGCGTTGATGTATTTTCAGCAGGTGAATTCGTGGATAGCCCGGATACAAAAGCAATTCGTGTCCAGGATGAATTCGAAAGAATCTATAAAAAAATAGTCGTACGGGATAATCGTATTGTTGGAGCTGTTTTATTCGGTGATACGAGTGAAGGTTCAAAATTATTGAACATGATAAACACCAAAACAGAGATTACAGATATGAGTCAATTTTCTTTCTTACAAGCAAATGATGGAGATCAAGACTCTCTCGTTGCAGATATGGCTGATGGCGAACAAGTCTGTGGTTGTAATGGTGTTTCTAAAGGCGACATCGTAACAGCAATTAATGAGCAGAATTTAACAACAGTTACAGAAGTTAAAAACTGTACAAATGCTGCCCGATCATGCGGGACCTGTAAAAACTTAGTTCAAGCAGTCTTAGAGCACACGCTTGGCGATGAGTTCGAACAAGTAGACGAAAAAGAAACTGTTTGTGAATGTACGGATCTCTCTCATGAAGAAGTTGTGGCAGAAATTCGAGAAAAAGGACTTTCACATACGAAAGAAGTAATGAATGTTCTTGGATGGAAATCAGAGGAAGGTTGCTCTAAATGCCGTCCAGCTGTGAACTATTATCTCGGTATGGTTAATCCAACAGACTACGAAGATGAAAAAGAATCCAGATTTGTTAACGAAAGAATGCATGCCAACATTCAAAAAGACGGTACGTATTCGGTTGTCCCAAGAATGTATGGTGGTGTAACAAATCCTAAAGACCTAAGAACAATTGCAGATGTTGCAGATAAATATGACGTTCCATTAATTAAACTAACAGGTGGTCAAAGAATTGACATGTTAGGAATTAAGAAGGAAGATGTGCCAAATGTGTGGAAAGACCTTGATATGCCATCAGGTTATGCCTATGCCAAATCTCTTCGCACAGTTAAAACGTGTGTCGGTAAAGACTTCTGCCGTTTCGGTACACAGGATGCTATCGGACTTGGTATTGCGCTCGAGAAGAAGTTTGAAATGCTGAATACACCACACAAAGTGAAAATGGCTGTCTCTGCTTGCCCAAGAAATTGTGCGGAATCTGGTATCAAAGATGTTGGTATCGTTGGTGGAGAAGGTTCGTGGGAGCTATTCGTCGGTGGTAACGGTGGTACACACTTACGTGCAGGTGAATTACTATGTAAAGTCAGCACAGACGAAGAAGTCATGGAAACAATTGCTGCCTACCTTCAGTATTACAGAGAAGATGCGAAATACCTGGAAAGAACTTCTCATTGGTTAGACAGAGTTGGTTTAGCACATGTTCAGTCAGTAATATTAGAAGATACTGCAAAAAGAAAAGAACTTGTTGATCGCATGGAAGTTGCCTTAACTAATCTGAAAGATCCTTGGGCTGAAATCATCAATGATAGTAAAAAGAAGAACGAGCTTTTTGAAAATAAAAAACTAACTGTATCTCAACAGTAATAGGGGGAGCTTTCATTATGAATAAGACACTAAAAACGGATCTAGTTAAGGTTTCTCACATCGATGACCTATCTTCTCAAATAGGAAAAGAAGTAAAAATTGGAGATAATGAAATTGCACTTTTCAAGCTAAGCAGTGGTAAGATTAAAGCAATTGAAAACAGATGTCCGCACAAACAAGGTCCTTTATCTCAAGGAATCATCAGCGGCGAGTATATCTTTTGCCCACTGCATGATTGGAAGATAGATTTAGATAACGGTGAAGTTCAAAAACCAGATGATGGTTGTGTAAAAACCTATCCAGTAGAAGTGATTGACGACTTTATTCACATCCGAGTATGATTACAGAACACCTGTAAATTTCTTAGCGCTATTACTAACAACTCAGACGCAAAACAAAAGGAAAGGGGAACAATAACGTGATAAAAAATGGGAAAGTTTTTCTTGTTGGTGCAGGCCCTGGGGATCCTGATTTAATTACAATGAAAGGATACAAGGCTATTAAAGCAGCGGATGTCATCGTTTTTGATAGGCTGGTGAATAAAGAGTTGCTGGCCTATGCTCCCCCCCTTACCGAATTTGTTTATTGTGGTAAACAACGTGATAATCACTCGATTCCTCAAGAGAGGATCAATGAGATTCTAGTTGAAAAAGCGCTCGAAGGAAAAACCGTAGTCCGATTAAAAGGCGGCGATCCTAGTATTTTCGGTAGGGTCGGCGAGGAAGCTGAGTACTGCAAAGAGAATGGGATTCTTTTTGAAATCGTCCCTGGCATCACTTCGGGTATTGCAGCCACTACTTATGCCGGTATTCCGTTGACCCACCGTGACTTTAGCTCCTCCTGTGCTTTTATCACTGGACATAAGCGTTCAGACAAAGTTAAAAAAGATATTCAGTGGGATAAACTAGCGACATCTGTGGATACTTTGGTGTTTTACATGGGAGTCGGTAATCTGGAAATGATTAAAGATAATCTAGTTCTTCACGGACGCTCTGAAACGACACCTGTTGCCCTCGTTCGTTGGGGAACAACAGATCAACAAGAGACACTTGTCGGAACTTTAGATAACATTGTTGAGAAGGTTGCAGCACGTAACTTTAAATCACCAGCGATTATTGTTGTTGGTGAAGTCGTTAAGTTGCGCGAAAAGCTGGCATGGTTTGAAGAAAAAAAATCTCATGCTTTTGATTTGGTAGAGGCGTAAGGAAAGGTCTTTTGAGACCTCTTCATGAAGAAAAGACCTGTCAGAGTTCACACCAACAGGTCTTTCTTCATGAAAAAACAAGTTTACAAGATTTCTAATTTTACAATTAAAGCTAGTAAAAGTTGAAGTAAGATCTGAATATTAACAGAAACTTGCGTATCTGTAGTTGTTACATCAACGTTCCGGGAGTTTTCAACAACAGTTTTTTGGAATGTTTTTTGCTTTGTCTTGGCAGCCTGAAGTAAGTCCTGTGTTACGCGCTCAGCTGTTTCTCCATCTGCTATCGAGATGTTAATTACTAAAGCAATTGCTGCTTGAAGTGCACCTTGTAAAGACACAGCTGCTTTTGTATCTGTAGTAGAGATCGTAACATCACAAGAATCTTTAATAAATATATACTCCTCAGAAATTTGCAATGTTTTATTTACTTGATTACTTTCCTGCACAACATCATCGTCGTCTGCATCCACATCTGAAGGGTGACACGCATCGGGATCTAATGCAGACCATCTGTTAGTTGGCGCTACTGCGGAATCTTCAATTGTATAATACACTTTATGAGTCATTTAATTTTCCTCCTTTTCGGTTACTACTTTAGCGTATGATTGTCACTTAATCCTGATTGGACAAATACCCCAAGGCAAATTCACTATTTTCTCCACTTTTTTTTACGATAAACAAAGTTTTTAATCGTTTTCACGTCATTATTATTTTGTTTCAATTTCTGATTGTCGACTAATACGGTATCTGCATTTTCGGAAGAGTTATTTACTTGCACATTGTTCTCTGTATGAGCAACTTTTTCATTCTCTACAAACGTATCCACTTCCGATTGCAACTGGTCAACAATTTCTTTCAGCTTTGATTTATCGTCCACTGTCATATCTAATTCTTTTTTCACTCCATGTTTTTTAAAAACCTGATTAACCATTAAATCAATGATTGCTTCTTGGGAGTTAATAATAAACACATCCTTTCCTTCAATTAGTACTAGGATATGTTTCTTCCATTAGACAAGTGTTAAGTCATATGTGGAGATTTGGTTATAATTAATCATTAATTTTCATATGTATTATGGGTGTATGTAATGAAATGGAGGGATACATTTGTTCTATCATATAAAAGATTTGCAATACCATGCGAAACCGAGTAGACCTGATCCAGTTTACGCAAAGAAATTGCAGGAAATTCTTGGAGGACAGTTTGGAGAAATATCTGTAGCCTTGCAATATTTATTTCAAGGGTGGAACAGCAGGGTAAATGCCAAATATCGGGATTTACTAATGGACGTTGGGGCAGAAGAATTAGCTCATGTTGAGATGCTAGCAACGATGATTGCCAGACTACTTAATGGTGCTCCCGTGGCAGACCAGGAAGCTGCAGCCAAAGACCCGGCTGTTGGTGCGATACTTGGCGGGATGAATCCACAACATGCAATCGTGTCTGGACTAGGAGCGCTACCAGCTGATAGTGTAGGTAACCCTTGGACTGCCTCCTATATTAACGCCAGTGGAAATTTACTCGCCGATTTCCGAATGAACTTAACCTATGAATCTCAAGGAAGACTGCAGGCTTGCCGACTATATGAAATGACAACAGACCCCGGGGTTAAAGATATGCTTTCCTTTTTAATAGCCCGGGATACGATGCATCAAAATATGTGGCTTGCAGCAATCGCTGAGCTTGAGTCGCAAGAAAACGTTGTTGTACCAAGTACCTTCCCTAGAGAACTGGAGAAACAAGAAGTTGCCTATGACTTCTATAATCTCTCTGAAGGAGAAGCAAGCAGTAAGGGGCGTTGGGCTCATGGAAAAAGTATGGATGGCCTGAGTGAATTCCGTTATATTTCTCCTGCACCGGCTTTCGGAGATGTACCTAAATTAAAACCTACTCCTCCGGATATTTTTAATACACCACCGAACGTTCGTAATGAAAAAGAAGAATAAACTTCCCCGTAAGACATAAGGGTCTGACAAAGGGTCTTTGACCTGATGGCAGACCTTTTATTTATTCCTTGAAAGATTATTCATGCTTCATGGATTTCCCCTTGTCAGCAAAAACCAGCCACAGCACGAAGAAGAAAAGTATTGCTGTGATTTCCATCCCGATAATATACCACGGGTGGGGTCCTAAAAAATCAAGTAAGCTTCCCCCAGTTGGCTTCCTCATAAGAAACCAATAATTTCCGTCAACTATAACATTTAAAGCATAAATAAAAGGAAATAAGACATTAAGAAAAACTATCGCTTTTACAATACTAACTAGAGTAATATTGAATCCCTTATACCACCTATAATAAAACACAACCCATATCACTAAAATATGACTGTAAAAAAAGTGAAAAAAACGAAAATGAGGAAAATCAAAACTTAATACAGGCGTAAAAACCGCTTGTAAGGCTCCCGCTATTCCTACCAAAAAAACAACCTCAAACACAGAATGACGGCTTGTCAGTAACAAAATAATAACTAACATTACACTAATACTACTTAGATCTAATGGTAATGCAAAACTCACGTCCCACTTGCCCGTTATAATTATCCAAAGTTGAAATGCTATTTCAAAGAAAAGTAACGACAAGGCAAGTCCTATCTCAAACCTTCTATTATCCCTAGTCGATAACTTGTTGCGCAATAAATACATAGCTACTAAAACAAACAAAAAGATACTAATCACGATCCAATGATTTTCCGAAAACATTGTAAAAGGAATTCTCGAGGCATCTCCCCCGAACCACATAGTCTCAACCCTCTTCTTTTTTGAAGTATAAAGTCTTAATTAGATACGCTGAACGCTTAGTTTCTCATTTCTTCCTTTGTTTAAGGTTTACCATATAAAGTGATCATATGACAGCAAATCCCGCCGCAATGAAAAAAACGCCCCATGCTAAAGGGACGCTTTTAGAAATTTATTTCAACTGTTTAAGTGATTCTCGGTTAAACACATCTAAATCATCAGGACTCCTGCTTGTCACTAAATTACCACATACGACAACTTCTTCATCAAAAACATTGGCTCCTGCATGTTCCAAGTCGACTAAGATTGATTTAAATCCAGTCATTTTTCTTCCTTTTAAAACATCTGCCGTAATTAAAAGCTGGGGTCCATGACATATTGCAAAAATTGGTTTGTCATGCAAAATGTAATGTTTCACAAACTCAACAAATCGATCATCAGCACGAAGAATATCCGGCGAGAAACCACCTGGTATAAATAATGCATCATAATCAGCTGGTTTAGCATCCTTAATACCAAGATCTACCTTCACTTTCGCTTCTCCATTTTTTCCCTCTTCTTCTTTACCTGCCTCTTGTCCGATAACAATAACCTCATGTCCTTTATCGCTAAGAGCTTTGAAAGGGGACGTATACTCCACATCCTCAAACATACTCGTCATTACACATGCTACCTTACTCAAAATTATCATCCTTTCTTCTATATTCTTGTATTTTTTATACCCACCTTCATTTTAATCAAAACATATCAATTAACTTCTATTTATCTCCTGGACTTTGATTCTCTATATTACAAATAAAAAAGCTGTTTCATTAGGTTTACATAACCTGACGAAACAGCCTTTTAAATGTTTAAAACTATCTTGTTATAATACCTATCTAAATCTTTCCATAAGATTTCTTAATAAGGATCCCACTTAAGTTTTCTTGCCTGCTCGAATCTTTCATTTACATTCGACCAATTTACAATGCTCCAGAAATTATCAACATATTCTCCTCGGCCATTCTTATACTGAAGATAATAAGCATGCTCCCAGACGTCTAGACCGAGCAAAGGAATCGCATCCCATTGACTTAACAAATGATGAAATTCAGCTTGTAATATTTCTAATCTCCTTGAACGCGGCGACCATATTAAAATAGCCCATCCAACACCTTGAACCTGTTTGGCTGCCTCAGAGAAGTGAGCTTTGAAGGCGTCAAAGCTTCCAAAATCACGATCAATGTAGGATCTTAATTTTCCGGTTGGTTCACCGCCGCCATCCGGACTCATATTACTCCAAAACATCGTGTGCAAGTAGTGACCTGCCCCGTTAAATGCCGCCTCTTTTTCCCAATGTTTCAATAAGTCGAAATCATCCGTCTCTCTAGCTGTTTGCATTTTTTTCTCAGCTTTATTCAAACCGTCTACATAGGATTGGTGGTGTTCCTGATGATGAAGCCTCATTATCTCTTCATTAATAGCTGGCTCCAACGCACCATACTCATATGGCAATGGTGGCAGTTTATGTTCCCCAATCGGAACATAGTCATTACCTGAAAAAAGGTTCGCGTACATTTCTCCTAATCGATCGACTTGCTCCGTGACACTCAACTGCTGACTCTCGTCAGGAAAAGAGTTCTCTGATAAAATCTGTTTCAGTACTTCAATTTCCTTGTAAATACTTTCTTCGGCATCTGGATTTGAACGATTCTGTAAATCAGCTTCTATGCTGGCAACCCACTGTCTGACATCTTGTAAATAGACATCGAAAGTACCCGGTGAAATCATCTATCCCACTCCTTTTTGCAGAGAAAACGAATGCAGGAGGACCTGCTAGGACTTCCCTTTTCACTCCTTTTTACTCCACATTAGTCTATGAAAGGAGATAGGAATAGATGACACTTTCATTTCAGTACTTCTTAATACACCGTTTGTTTTAGTATGGATCTGCGTCATGCCCTTCTCTTTTAGCAGTGTCCACGGCCTGATCAGCATTGGTAGACCCAGTATGGTGACTACCTGCAGCTTTCATTACCTCTGCCAATCTCTCCGAAACCCGTTTCCCGTAATCCGCATCTGCTTCCGTAAAATATTCGATCATCTTTTTTTGAATGTGCTCTTCACATACCATTAAAGCACCGGCAAGATTGATGATTAACTCGTCTTTTTCCCAATCTTCAAAATTACGGTATGTTTCTCCAGCTTGTTGGAAGTCATTCGGTCTGTCTATCTTCTGTCGGACTAACTTATCTTCATAGAACGGCTCATGTATTTCCCCTTCTTGTTTTGCTTCTGTTAATCCACCTAGGCTCGAAGGTTCATAGTTAATATGAGGGTTTAGATCTGGATCTTTATCCACTCGATATTGCATTTGCCCGCCCTCTTGATTGGTAGCCACCCGTTTTTTTGGCGAATTGATAGGAAGCTGTAAGTAATTCGATCCCACACGGTATCTTTGCGTATCAGAATATGAGAAAGTTCGGCCTTGCAAAAGCTTATCATCGGAAAAATCAAGCCCGTCCACTAAAACCCCAGTACCGAAAGCGACTTGCTCAACCTCAGCATAAAAGTTTTCCGGATTTTTATTTAGGACCATCTTGCCAACAGGAAGAAAAGGGAACTGATCAGTCGGCCACAGTTTCGTAGGATCCAATGGGTCAAAGTCTAGTTCAGGATGTTTTTCATCACTCATTATTTGTACACTAAACTCCCACTCAGGATAATCTTTCTTTTCAATCGCTTCATATAAATCCTGTGTAGCATGGTTTGTTGACTGTGATTGAATGTCATCTGCTTCTTTTTGAGTCAAGTTTTTAATTCCTTGATTTATCGGCTCCCAGTGATACTTAACAATCACGGATTCTCCATCCTTATTCACCCATTTATATGTGTTTACACCAGACCCTTGCATTTGTCTGTAATTAGCCGGAATACCCCAGGGTGAGAAAAGAAACGTGGCCATGTGCGTTGTTTCAGGCGACTGAGAAAAAAAGTCAAACATTCTTTCAGGATCTTGAACATTCGTGACAGGATCTGGTTTGAAGGCATGAACCATATCCGGAAATTTTAAAGGATCGCGGATAAAAAATATCTTTAGATTGTTCCCAACTAAATCCCAATTTCCGTCCTCTGTGTAAAATTTAACGGAAAAACCTCTTGGATCCCGGGCAACTTCCGATGACTCCTTGGCTCCGATTACTGTTGAAAAGCGAACAAAAACGGGTGTTTGTTTCCCAACACCCTCAAATACTTTTGCCCGAGTATACTTTGATACATCTTCATTCCCAGCTTTTCCATATGTTTCAAAGTAGCCATGAGCTCCCGCTCCTCTAGCATGAACGACCCGTTCAGGTATGCGCTCTCTATCAAAATGTGAAATCTTCTCAAGAAAATCATAGTTCTCCAGAGTAGTTGGTCCTCGGTTACCAACAGTTCTTACATTTTGGTTATCTGTGACAGGATGCCCTTGTCGATTTGTTAGCGAGTCATCTGATTCTCCTGTCCCGGTTCGTCGATCTGCGGAGCTTCCCATTCCCTCCACAGAGGAATTACTGATTTCTTCTGAATTATTTTCCAATCGAGACCCTCCTCTAAAAATTTGTTCCATTTATTTATGCCCAATACGGAATGGAATAACCACCCTCAACAGGAATATATAGGGCATTTTTTAGAAAGGGTATAATACCATTGGCTGATCTCTTTTATTTCTAATTAATTGTAGAGAAATTAAACAAGGCCTTTACGAGTAAACTCTACGCAAAGGCCTTGTTTTAACGGGTGTTTTCTAAAACTTTATTGTTTTACTTCAAACAGAAACTTAGAATACTAACTTTTTAATACAGTTATTTAATTAGTCCATCCAACGCAAGTTCTTGAAATTACTCTCTCTCATATATTACGTACTCCGAATCATCTGCACTGAGCTGCCTCATTACATATGGGCTAAGCTTTACAGTGATGTCTTGTAAATTATCTTTATACATATCAAATATAATAAGCTCACGATTATAAAATAAGGTCCCAGGATCAACGACGATATTTTCATTTTCATCGGGTAACAGAATTATCTTATTTTCATACGTCCCTTCCCCTAATTCAAATTCAACCATCTCCGTCTGCTTTTCAAAAGGGAAATCAGTTTTATTTAGGTATGTAGTGTCCACTAAGAGTGCTACTTTGCCATCACTACTGCCAAATTCCTCGTTTTCAGATGTATCTACTTCCATCACCTCTACACGATTTACCCGAATCGCTATTCCATTGTCTTCATCAAATAAAAGAGGCTCTGCATGCTGAAAAATTGTTTCACCAAAGTTTAACTCATAGTCTTCTTCTAAAGATCCCAGCATATTGTGATACCCATCTTTAAATTTAGTTGCTAAGTTAGTTTCCATTACTTTATTGTAGTCAACTCTTTCTTGAGAATCTCCGTAGATTGTCACACGTGGCGTCTGACCTACAATGTTTTCCGCACTAAATTCATAACCAAGACCTACATCAATACTTTCAGAATTCTCTAACGGGTAAGCAACCATGATATGATTTCTAATCACTTTTGCCTGTTCTGGTCTGAGTTCGGTGTAAAGAATACTCGGACCAATAATTCCCTCATTCGTAAAAGTATGACCATTAATTTTCACATCTAAATGCGGCAAAAATACTCTTTCACGCTGTTCCTTTTGATTGTATGCAATCACATCATAGCTGATTAGAAAATTCCCAGCAGCGTTTGTAGAATATTCATTTCGCGCTTCCTCAGTAACTTCTATTTCATGTAAAGAGATATTTGCAATATTATAAACAATCCCATCAAAATCAAATGTGCCAAGCTTTTCTTCCTCCGATAAATTAACGTCACTTACGATGACATCCGGTTGGTCAAACTTTTCAGTATACTCTGAGTCATCCACTTCCAGTTCGGGATTCAAAGAGGTGACTACCAACCTTTTAATTTCTTCTACCGAAGCTATGTTTTCATTGTTTTCTGCTTCAGGTTCTTCCACATTTACATTTTTGTTTTCCATAGGAGTTTCTGCCTCATTATCTGTGCATGCAGAGGATATAATCATGACTATAAATAAAAATGATAAGAGCATTTGTTTAAACAATCCGTTCACCCCCACCTCTATAGTAAACAATTTTATTTGAAAAGCGCAAGCACCTTTAACACTGGTTATCACTCATGCTTAGTGTCTAGGTTATATAACTTAATATGCCCTGTGCTTTCTTACTTTTCAAGAAAATCGCATAGCGTAAAGGTAGCTGTCAAGTCAGCATATAAATAGGTCAAAGCTGGCAATCAGCTTTGACCTATTTATCCGTGGATGATTTATTTTTTGAGCTTCTCTTATTACGCTCCTCCTCTTCTTCCCGTTTAATTTCTTCTAATGGAAGTTCATCAACAGGCATGGTTGATTGATCACGTTTCTTTTGATCTTCTTTATCTTTTTTGAAGGTGTTTTCTTTATTATCAGATCTTTTAGTCATTAAAATCCCTCCTGAAAAGTTATTTTCCCTTTTAAAACAACTATTTAAACATTATCCGTTTAGTACTACAAAACCCCAGGACTTTTCATCCTAGGGCATATTATAAAAATTGATCTTATCATTGCATTTTAGAGTAGCGTTAACAAAAAGCTAATTACTACAATTGCTCCAATAACCATTAGAATCGTACGTAACATGTGTGTATCATCCTTTCACTTAATGTATTATTCTTTATCTTCCCGCTCTTTTAGATTTGTAAACCAAAGCCTATTGATCACTTTAAATTATTTATTAAGTGGGTACGAATAGTATTCAAAACCACCCTTATGTATCTTTTCCAAGACTTCGGACATCCTATTCATAAGAGATTCATAACAGAAAGGAACGATATAATTGGAAAACGAAATGTCCTATGGGAAAGATTATAAATATGTTCCCTCAACCTCCGTTGCAAGCGGTAATGGAATAGAATTATTACCAGACATATATACACACACTATTCAAATAGTGAATATTTGTTTGGTCGGGGATCCTAAAACGGAAGATTTCGTGCTCATTGATGCAGGTATGCCTCTTTCTGCTGATAAAATCATCTCTGTTGTAGAAAAGCGTTTTGGCCCTAATAGTCGGCCAAAAGCAATCATTTTAACACACGGACACTTTGATCACGTTGGTGCAATTATTGAATTAATTGAGCATTGGAAAATACCTGTTTACGCTCACGAATTAGAAATTCCTTATCTTACAGGTGAAATGAAATACCCAGAACCGGACCCCAGTGTAGAAGGAGGATTAATAGCAAAAATGTCTGCCCTTTTCCCAAATGAACCAATCAACTTAGGTGGTCAAGTAGAAAAACTACCGGAAAATGGTGAGGTTCCCTTTATGGCAGACTTTAAATGGCTGCACACTCCTGGACATACTCCTGGGCACGTCTCTTTATTCAGGGAATCTGATCGAAGCTTGATCGTTGGTGATGCCTTTGTCACAGTGAAACAAGAATCCCTTTACAGCGTCTTGACGCAAGAGCAGGAGATAAGTGGCCCACCGAGATACCTCACTCCTGACTGGGAAACCTCATGGGAATCGGTGAAACTTCTGGAAGAACTCCACCCTTCTATTGCGGTAACCGGCCACGGACTACCGATGAGTGGAGAAGAATTGTCAAATAATTTAAAAAATCTCGTTGCCAATTTTGATCAAATTGCCATTCCAGATCACGGTAAATATATATCAGAAAAACCAAAACATTAGATAAGAAAAACGCGTGGCGTAAAGATAGATTGACAACTTATACGCTTATCTTTTAGTAAAATGAAAAGGAACCCTTGAATGACTTTTCGAGAGTTCCTTTTTCAATAGTAGCGCAATTCTTCTATCAAGAGGCTCATAATTTCTTAATTCCACTATTCACGCGCATATCCGAACAAGGCTAGCTCATTCCCGCCGTTCGGCTGCACATAACAAAGCAAAAGTACTACCCTAGCCTCTAAACTTGTAAGAAGGGGCTCCTTTAACATCCAGTTTAATGCGGAATAAACCACCTGCATGAGGTTGCTCTTTCAATTCCTCAGAAGTTAAACCGTTTCTAGCTGTCGTTATATATAATTCATCCATGTTTTCTCCTCCAAATGCACAAGAGGTTACTTGACTAGCTGGCACAGGAATTTCAGCAAGCTGCACTCCTGTCTCTGGATTAAACCTTGCAACTCTCGAACCTCTGAAAAAAGCCACCCATAACATTCCTTCTTCATCAATAGTCATTCCATCAGGACTACCAACGTTTTTCGCAAAGGTGACGGCTGTTTGTTCATTTGTTAATTCTCCAGTTTCCGAATGGAAATCAAACGATTGGATTTTCTTAGTCGGTGTATCAATATAATACATTTTTCCTTTTTCTGTATCCCACGCCAGACCGTTAGAGATCGTTACCCCTGATATAATTTTTTCTACTGAAAAATCCGTATCCATTTTGAACAAATTTGCTTGTCCAGAATCCCCTTCTAAAACCATCGTTCCTGCCCAAAACCTTCCTTGCGGATCGCATTTCCCATCATTAAATCGATTACCTGTTTTATTAGGTTCAGGATCATGAACAGCAATTAACTTTTTGCTTTTAATATCATACGTATAAAAACCTTGTCTCATTGCCAGCAACAGGTCGCCACTTTCCCTTACCACCGCTGCTCCCACATGCTGACCAACATCATGACTAACATTCTCTCTCGTAAAAGGATCATAGAAGTTTACACTGTACCCATTAATATTGACCCAGATGAGTTGATTAGTGCGCTCATCCCAAAAAGGACCTTCTCCTAGTTCCGCCTTTGCATCGACTACCAATTCCAATGAATCCATCGTATCCCATCCTTCTCAAAAGTATCGTTAACACAGCTACACACTTTCTAATCGTTTCTACCCACTATCTTACACTGATTAATAAAAAAATGGAGCTTCCATTCATAATAATTTCAAATGCGGTCTTGAAAAACCAACGAATCTTTACATGTTTTAGCTTCGCAGTAACGGGAACGGATTATTATTACTTTGAAAGGGGCTTTACTATGTTATCCGGTATATTAATAGGAATAACAATTATATTTATGATTGTAAATTTATATTATTTTTTCAATAACAAATCCTTTAAAAATAGCTATTTCAGTTCAATTCTTTTCTATAAGCTATTCTTTGTACTTTTAGGATTCACAATAGGTTTTGCTTGTCTTTATTACTTACTGTCTTTAAATGGAGTTGTATTAAAAGTTAACGACCCTACCGGTGATGTTGCGGATGTCACATTTTTAGACTCCCTTTATTTTAGTGGGGTTACTATTTTATCTGTTGGTTACGGGGATTTAGTTCCTGTTGGAAGTGCCAGGTTCTTTTCATTAATTGAAGCAAGTATCGGGCTTCTGCTTCCGACCGCATATTTCATGAAAGCACTAACCAGCTCAGGAGAAAAAGACGAATAACCCTAATAAGAAAACGCGTAGCGTCTTTTATTAAATACAGCGTAAGCTTTCGTCTCCTTGATGCTTGTGGCGTAAAAATAGCTTTCATCTTTATTATAAAAAAAGTGTCTCAACAGGTCTTTTTGACCTATTGAGACACCTAATAATGCTTAGTTTTCCTCTACTGGGAACCAACCTGGACTATTCATAATAGCATTCCATAAATAATCAGGAACAACTAGCTCTTTTTGATCATTTTTCGTTAATGTTTGACGAATTGAAGCTTCCTTCTCTTCCTGAACTTTTTTCACCCAATTAGGTTCCATGATTAACTCACGACCTAGTGCAACAAAAGGGATTCCTGTGTCAAAAGCTTTCATCACTTCGTCTGGCGTATGAAGCGATCCCACTCCAATGACAGGAACTCGAGCACCTACTTTATTTTGAATTAGTACGATTCGTGACTCTTTATCTTCCTTATCTCTCATTGACCCACTCCAGAAATCTTGAACAGATATATGAAGATAGTCTAGATCTGCCTCTGCTAACTGATCCACGAATGCTAATGTATCTTCCATTTTAATTCCCGGGTTCTCCATTTCTTCGGGAGAAATTCGATAGCCGATAACAAATGGATTTTTGGCATGCTGATCAACTGCTTTTTTCACGCTATCAATCACAGCGAAAGGAAATCGCATACGTTTTTCTAATGAACCACCCCACTCATCCCCACGTCTGTTTGAATGAGGAGAGAAAAACTGTTGGATTAAGTACGTATTAGCTCCGTGTATTTCTACACCGTCAAAACCAGCCTCAATTGCACGTCTAGTGGCTTCGCCGAAATCGGAAATAATTCCTTCTATTTCAAGATGATCCAGTTCTCGAGGAGTAACGGCACCCTCTCTTAATGGAGCAACTGCACTTGCGCTAATCGGTTGTCCGTCTAATAACTCCTCTGGAGGACACATTCTTCCTCCGTGAAAAATTTGTAAAATTACTTTTGCTCCTTGATCTTTAATCGTTGACGCAAGCCGTGCCAACCCAGGAATTAGTTGATCGTTATCCGCACCTATTTCATGAGAGAAACCTTTTCCACCTCTAGTAACATAGGCAACTGCGGTAATCACCGTTCCGGGTCCATTGGAACGAACTCGGTAATACTCTAGTTCCTCTTCCGATACTTCCCCATTTTCCTTGGAAGCAAAGTTCGTCATTGGCGCCATCATAATACGGTTCGGCACCGTAACTCCTCGTTTGAATGTAAATGTATCAAACATTGGTTCATATTGTTTCTTCATCCTTAACTCCTCCTGCTGTCTTTATGCTTTAGTGTTACTTTTATACGGTTATCATTCATCTTCGACCGTAACAATAAACTATCTCATAGAGGATAACAAGTCCATTTATTTGCTTATAGCATATGTACAACGCTCAATAAAAAAACACATTTTAGATTTTCACTTTATTTGGTTTAAATTATAATTCCCTCATTATTAAATCATGGATATAAATAGCTTGGGCCCCTAATATTCTCATCAATCACAATATCTCTATAGTATTACGGACTCTGATTTAGCTTATTCTAAGCATACAAGAGGAGGTGTTTTTTGATGGCTGTAGATGTACTTTGCGAAGTAAGTAACTGTGTTCATTGGGCAAACGGAAATCATTGTGCTGCTGACAGAATATATGTAGTCAGCCACACCGGGAAAGAAGCAGAACATCAAGAAGAAACAGATTGTAAAACCTTTGAGAATCAACACTAATAAACAAAAATAACGGTTTTTTACAAAATTGGAGAGAATTCAAAATACTTTCTCTCCTTTTTATGTAAAGAAGAACTTAAAATGAGACCAGAAGCGGCATTATATACTTTCTTCAGTACTTACTCTTTTAATAATATAAGATACTGCATTTTCCACATCTTTCATACATTCAGTCATCCCTTGTTCAATATCTTGGATATGAAAAGCTTTTGTTTCTCTGTCTAAAAATACAGAAACAACTGGTTTCTTATCTTCGTCCTTAGCAAAAGTGTATGTCATTTTACATGAACTGTAAGGCTCAACCGTTAATTCTTTTAACATCTTTTTTAATTGATTTTGATTCATATTCCCTCCAGGTATTTTATATGTTTGTCACTAAAAAGGATCAGTTATAAAAACAATGATACTTTTATCAGACTCGAAATCCCAATGCACAAAAATATCCTGTACCGAAACCCCAAGTATTTTGTTAAACTCTCCTTCATTAAGTAACCTTTTTTCTAATCTTCTTTTCGCAATTTGCAGTGTTTCACCAGAACCTAAACTAATAAGCTCTTTTTCAATACGAATCAAAATTCCTTCTCTGCCTGAAATAATCGTTCTGGGATTTACTTGATAAGTAAACACATGCTCCGGTTGTTTTTCAGCAGTTTCACTTATTTTTCGAATCTCTTGATTCATTGCACCATAAAAGGATTTCTCAATCTCTTGCCTATCTATTTTATCCCAGTGAATTCCAATAATCATTCCTGACTTTTGATCGATATTCCAATCATAAAAGAATTCAAAATCCTTGATATCGAAAGAAGCTGATATTTTGGTTTTTATTTCAGGAAGAACACTTTTCATTAGAATCTCACGTAAAGATTCCACTCCTTTAAGACCCTCTTGTTTCATAAGAACACTTTCTATTGGGGATAAAAAATTTCTGATATGGATCACAACTACACAGGGTGTTAAACTTACAAAAACAGACTCAGGACCCCTTCCAAAATGATCACGTAATTCCTTACTTACAGAACTGGAAACTTCTTTTTGTTTGTTTTTAACCTCTAGTTCTTCATTTTTTTCAACCATTGGAAACCTCCAAAAGATATCATTTAATCCCACGTGCCTGACAATATCCTACAGTACTAAATAGTCTTCAAATTTGCAGCCCATCACTACTGCCTCCTAATAGAAAACTTTTTAAAAAGTAAGTTTTGAATAAAAGCTACTTCCCTCATTCTTCACGAGTTAGATAACAATTTATTCATACCCATTATTCAAGGGAATTTAATCCTACCCTTGTGGAAATAATTGGATTTTACTTCAGGAGAAATATTTCGTTAGCTATGTGAATTAAGAGTAAAAAAAGATTTTATATCCTAATGCTAATTAGGCATGCGCCTCCCTATTAAAGTTAAATAACGTAAAAAAGAGCTGGAAAGGGTAAGCACCCTTCCCAGCTCATCTGTTAGCTCTATTGTCTACATCATTACTGCTGGAACTTTTTATTCTTTTTTAATCATTACATTTGTTAACTTACTTTACGATATTCAACTTTTCTGAAAATATAAATCTCTCATCAAGGTCAGGCTTTAAATACTCGTCCTCATATAGGTGCTTCCCTATATCTATATATATTAAACATGAATTAAGGTTTTTCATAAAAATTTCACTAGCTTCCATTAAATAATCTTTTTCTTACTAAAAACCACACGTTATATCTTATTCTTTTTAATTTTGCATAAATCTCTTGCTTCACCAAATAATACAGAGGAACCTTTGTTACCATAGTATTTAGCAAGGAAAATAAATTCACAGAATACTCACAATAAACAGAAGGTTGTTCATTCTATTGTTTCTCCGTATTGGGTTGTGGTAGAGTAAATAAGCTTTAAATTACTTATAAGAAAAACGGCAGAGCCGTCTTTTATTAAATACAGCATCCGCTTCCGCCGCCCCGAGTAGGGTGGGTTTCCCTTGATACTTGCGGCGTGAAGGTAGCTGCTAATTTTATAAATTCTTATCTTGTTAAAAAACATACATACCTTTAGGAGGCTTTATATTGAAACAACGACAAATTGAATGGCCGGTTTTTCTTATCAGCGGGGGTTCACTCGTTTTATTTGTGATCGCTTCTTTTATTTCAGTCGAGTGGATAGCTAATTTCGTTGAGTCAACATTCGCCTGGTCCGCAACTTATTTTGGTGCTTTTTGGCAAGTATTTATGCTACTTAATTTAATCGTTGCTGCCGTTATGATGGTATCCAAATATGGAAATGTGCGCCTTGGAGAGCCTGGAAAACCTGAAACGAGTACATTTAAGTGGATAGCCATGATCATGACCACTCTTCTTGGAGGCGGTGGTGTCTTTTGGGCAGCAGCAGAACCGATGTACCACTTTCTAGAGACTCCGCCAATGTATGGGGATATTGCTCCAGGTCAAGAAGCTACTATTTCACCCGCCTTGGCACAATCCTTCTTAGATTGGGGATTCTCCGGTTGGGCAATATTAGGTACATTAGGTGTTGTCGTTTTGATGTATGGCTACTCAAAAGGGTTGCCAATGAAACCTCGTACGCTTCTTTATCCCCTTTTCGGTGACAGCATTATGAAAAAAAACAGCATTCTAGGTATAATAGTAGACGCTTTTTCTATCATAGCAGTTGCTGCAGGAACGATAGGACCTATTGGCTTTTTAGGACTTCAAGCAGCCTATGGCCTTGAGTCATTGTTTGGTATCCCAAATACATTCTTAACGCAAGTAGTGATTATATTTTCTCTTGTCACCATTGCCGCCATATCTGCACTAACCGGCATTCATAAAGGAATCGAATGGCTAAGTCGTTTTAATATCATATTAACAATAACTTTGATGATCCTTATTTTAATCATAGGGCCAGCAGGTTTTATCTTCGACTCTTTCATTGGTACTTTTGGACTCTATCTTGGAGATTATTTTGAACTAAGTTTATACAGAGGGGATCGAGATTGGCTCGGCTACTGGACCATTTTCTTTTGGGCCTGGTTTATTGGTTTTGGTCCTGCCATGGCGCTTTTCATTAGCCGTATCTCTCACGGACGGACTGTTCGAGAGTTATTCCTTGCTGTCATTATTATTGCACCTCTCGTGACCAATTTTTGGTTTACCGTTGTTGGTGGATCAGGGATATTTTTCGAGCTTCAAAACCCTGGCTCTATCGGAGATGCACTCTATGAAGGCGGAATGCCGGCTACAATGATTGCGATCGCAACTCAACTACCATTCGGCACATGGGTAGCAAGTGCTTTCTTATTTGTTAGTATTGTATTTGTTGCTACGACAACTGATTCCATGGCGTACAGTATCTCTATGACAGTAACCGGAAATGATACTCCTGCTAGAAGTATTCGTGTGTTTTGGGCAATAACTATGGGAGCCGTAGCAGCAGTATTGCTATTCATAGGCGAAGGCAGTATTAATGCCCTACAGTCATTTATTGTTTTTACCGCTGTTCCTGTTTCGCTTATTCTCCTTCCTACGCTTTGGTTAGCACCTAAGGTAGTAAAAAAGATGGCTAAATCTCAAGGTATAATAAAATAGACAAAATCAAAGATTCTCAAAAGGGCATCATGGCCTTATGAGAATCTTTTTTTACGAAGTTTTCTCTTGTGAGACTTTAGTTTAGTACTTCAAGCCTAGGGTAAAATCCTTCTATTAATGGTGCTCTTCTTCAATTGCATAAGAATTACTAGTCCATACGAAATGTGTACAATGAAATAAAGTTTTGTCGAAATAGGTTGATATATGAGATAAATCATTGTAATATTATAAAAGACAGGTGATAAAGGTCCTACTAACATTATAATATTAGTATTGATATAGGCAAACTATTCGAAAGGGTAGGACGCAAAGCATAGGGTCTAAAGTATGGGAATTATTTCTTTTACCAGGATAGCCTAGCCGCCACGGTTTTCAGATGGCTGCCACAGTTATACTAGGTAGCTATTTTTCATTTTTTATAAACGAAATACTTAACTTTACATGCGTCATTATACTTAATTGTAAAAAGACCGTACAACCATAGCTTTAAAAGGGGAGCAGTGATTATATGACAAACTTAACAACGGAAAAAAATCAAAATATTACTAATTTATTGAATGGAACAGTTAATGCGATCAAGAGCGTAGTCCCGTTAAATTTGGAACTCCACAAGGCAAAGTTATCTGAACAAGTTCTAACTTTGAATTATGGTGTCTTCATAGGAATTACAGGTGACCTTAAAGGGAAAATGATATTAACAGGAGATCCTGAAGTCTTTGGTGGAATCGGGCAAACAATGTTCGGCATGCCTCTTGAGGGAGAAATGCTACTTTCTTTTAGCGGGGAGTTAGGAAATATGATAGCCGGGAGATTGTCTACTAATATCACCGAACAAGGAGTTAATACAGATATCACTTCACCAACTATATTTCAAGGGAATACTACACTTACAGGATACAAAAAAGCACTTCACGTACCTGTTTCCTTTGAAAGCGTTGGACCAATGAGTATTTACTTTTTACTAGATTAATCTATTGAAATGACTATGATGCAATTCCAACAATGAAACCGTAAATAAAGATAGGGATAAACTTAGGAGGCGAAAAAGATGGCAAGTGTTTTATTTACAGATGATGCAGCTTTTATGAGAATGCAATTGAAAGATATTTTGACTAAACTTGGTCACGAAGTAATAGGTGAAGCAGAGAATGGTCAGGTTTCCATAGAAAAGTATCAAGAATTAAAACCCGATGTTGTCACAATGGATATAACTATGCCTGAGTTAAATGGTGTAGATACACTAAAAGAAATTAAAAAACTGGATGGTAATGCACTAGTTATAATGTGTTCAGCGATGGGTCAGCAAGGCATGGTTGTTGAAGCCATTCAAGCGGGTGCGAAAGACTAAATCGTTAAGCCATTTTCTTCAGAAAGAATTCAGGAAGCTTTAGGTTTTATAAAGATACAAAGCATTCAGATATAAAACTACAGGATAGACAGTTATGATCCATTCAACTGTCTATCCTTTTTTGCTGATTTTTTTAACGTACATCTCCTTAGACGTTTATCAAGATTGACTCTATGCAGTTTCATTAGAGATCTTAATCGAACTAGAATTATGAAAACTTAATCACATACTTAGTAAAATTTTAAAAGGAATATAGTAGAAATAATTCTGGCAAAGTTGGGGATAATACTTAGAAGATTATTGTTTTCGAAAGAGAGCATCAGAGTCTCAAAATTATTTACGATAAAGGGAGTTTTCCACTAATGAATGTAAAGACCCCGATTCCTAAAGCACAAGGCATTGATAATACACTGGCTCTCATCAAAGAAGGATTTCACTTTCTTCCTGGGCTCCGCAAAGAGTTAGAATCCGATATCTTTGAAACACGTCTTATGGGACAAAAAGTAATTTGTATGGGCGGTAAAGAAGCAGCGGAAATGTTTTATAACAACAACCTATTTAAGCGAAAAGATGCTGTCCCCACGCCTATTAAAAAGTCCCTGCTAGGTGAAGGTGGAGTTCATGGACTAGATGATGAAGCTCATAAACAACGAAAAAGAATGTTTCTATCTATGATGACTCCGGAAAGACTAGAGGATGTCAGAAAGATAGCGGTAAATGAACTCGATTCAAAGGTAGCTGAGTGGGAAACCAAGGAGAACGTAGTATTCTTTGAAGAAATAAAAGAAGTTTTAACCCGAACAGGCTGCAAGTGGGCCGGAATTCCACTGCGTGATCAAGATGTAAAACAACGCGCATGGGAGCTTGGCGAAATGGTTGATTCCTTCGGCGGCTCGGTTGCACGATTCAGAAGTGGTAAAAAAGCTAGGGAAAGTCAAGAAAAGTGGTTAAAAGGAATCGTCAAAAACGTCCGTTCTGGTAAAATTCCAGCTCCGGCAAATACAGCTGCATATATTATATCCCATCACCGTGAACCTAATGGGAAACAATTGGATGCACAAATCGCTGCTGTAGAATTGAATAATATCATTCGTCCGATTGTTGCAACAGCCTATTACCTAACTTTTGGTGCAATGGCGCTACATGAACATCCGGAAACCATTTCTAGTCTTAAGGAAAACAAAAGTAATTACAGCCTCATGTTTGCTCAGGAAGTCCGTCGCTTCTATCCATTTGCTCCAGCTATGGGAGCAAAAGTAAAAAAGAGTTTCTATTGGCACAACTATCATTTTAAAAAGAACATGCTAGTTATTTTAGATATTTTTGGCACGAATCATCATCCTGACATTTGGGACCATCCAGATGAATTCAAACCAGAGCGATTTAAGGACTGGAAAGGCAGTCCCTTTTCCTTCATTCCTCAAGGTGGTGGTGATCATATTGGCCATCGATGTGCCGGTGAATGGGTTACTGTCATGATCATGCGTTCATTTTTTCAATATCTCACCGAAAATATAACATACACAGTTCCCGACCAAAATTTAAACTATAGTATGACTCGAATGCCCACTGTACCGAAAAGTCGTTTTGTCATAACCCGTGTTAAAAAACTTAAAAAGTCATTGGATGATTTAGAGGATAATGAACAAACACACACAGTCATATAACAATTCTTATCGGCACTTAATTTATGGTAATAACAAAAGTAGCTGATGTCCGAGCATCAGCTACTTCTCTTAATTGCATATTTTATTTACATAAGTCACAGGTTATTGACTAGGAGGTTGTTGACTTTGACCACTCTGCTGTTGCCCTTGCTGTGATTGTTGCTGACCTTGTTGCTGACCTTGTTGCTGTAACTGGTTTTCGGTTTGGTGCAATTGACCATTAACTTGATTCAATACACTAAAAGACTGTAGTGATTGTTCAGCATCACCTAACGTTTGCGTTACTTGCTGTAATGATTGTTGAAGCTGTTGTAACGTTTGTTGCTGCTGTTGCTCTGTTTGAGAAGTGAATTGCTGTACTTGTTGCCTGAGTGCTTGAGCTTGTTGGTTTTGTCCCGACG
The DNA here is from genome assembly GCF_051262595.1 of Salipaludibacillus sp. CF4.18. Taxonomy (NCBI): domain Bacteria; kingdom Bacillati; phylum Bacillota; class Bacilli; order Caryophanales; family Bacillaceae; genus Salipaludibacillus; species Salipaludibacillus sp. CF4.18. The sequence goes on along the minus strand of NZ_JBIMEV010000011.1, from coordinate 93,239 downwards.
AATTTTGTCCCGACGAGCCTCCACCCTGTTGCTGCTGCTGTTGGCCGTTGGATTGAAGCTGTGTTAACGCTTGTTGAACAGAATCTAACTGGCTTTTTAGTGGAGTAAGTTCATTTCCTACTTCTGCACTTACTACCTTTTCAATTTGTGCTAATTCGGCAGCTTTTGCTTTTGCTCTTGCCTTTACTTGTTCTGTTTCTTTTTCCATGGCAAATTCCTCCTTGTAGTTATAATTACTACTCTTATTTGATGATACTTTTGCCGTCTGATATGCTGGAGTTGGCTTATTAATAAGCTTCAATCCAACAAATATCACGCCGACCAATACAATAAGAGCTAGGAAGAGTATCATTTCATTCATCCCATACCTCCCCTGGAACAACTAAAAAAAGCTGTTGCACAACTCATATAATTAGCAAATATAAGTGAGGTTATGCACTTCTTACGTCCCCAATTATTACAAGTAAAGAATAGCCCCATGGATAATTATAATGATATAAATCCGGGGATAATTAATCATATAAAACAAACTGATAAATAATTTAAACGACATTTCCCGGGAAATTCTGACCTTTTTTACCAATTCCCTTAAAAATCAGTGTCTTTTTTCTAAATTATTGTTTTTGTTATAATGGAAGGTTGTTTGGAAGAATAACCGCTCGCTTTCCGTGGATGATCCGCGAGCAATCGAACGCTCTGCCGGATCTCGTTTATGTAATCATAATTTTTTCTAATAAGTTGAATAAAAGAGCAAATAGACACCAACATGTAGAAATGCAGTCTACATTGACTTTCTTATTTTTGAACAAACAACTAGAAGAAGCGAAGGCTGCGACTACCACGGAAAGCGTCAGCCTATACCTAAAGCATTCGAGCCTCTAGGTTAAATAAACGTTTGTTTAAGTAACAATTCATTATCCTTTTCTAGGTGTGTCTAAATAATTGATGTTACAATAACATTAATCTTTTATCTAGGAAAGGAATGATTGTAAATGAAAGACTACCACTGCTGTGCAACTTGTATTCATTTGACTATAACAAAAACAACCAACGGTACTAAGTACTTTTGCTCTCGCTTAGGATTTGAAACGAAAACTTCTTACCAATTTAATTGTTGGGAACCAAAAGATCATATTAAAAAATTGATGGAAAAAGAACGACCGGTTTAATCATCTATCGAATGTGATTTATATTTCAGCGATATATTATATATCCATAATAAAACTAAACCTATCTAAAAAAGGAACACAAGGAAAAATCCTCGTGCTCCCAACTATCTATGATACTATTTCAACTAAATTATCTTACTTAAAAACTCTTTCGTCCTTGGATGTTGCGGATCATCAAATATTTGACTAGGGGGACCTTCTTCCATGATTATGCCTTCATCCATGAAGATAACACGATCGCCCATTTCACGAGCAAATCCCATTTCGTGAGTAACCACGACCATCGTCATCCCCTCAATAGCCAAATCCTTCATAGCCTGTAAAACATCACCAACTAATTCCGGATCAAGTGCAGACGTCGGTTCATCAAATAACATGACCTTTGGATTCATTGCCAATGCGCGGGCAATTGCTACTCTTTGCTTTTGACCACCCGATAAACTTTTCGGATAAACGTCTGCCTTATCCGATAGCCCAACTTTAGCAAGTAATTCGAGTGCAGCCTTTTCTGCTTCTTCTTTAGAAATCCCTTTAACTTTAATAGGACCTAATGTGACATTTTCTAATACAGACTTGTGCGGAAATAAATTGAAATGCTGAAAAACCATACCTACTTGAGACCTTAGTTTGTTAATATTAACCTTTGGGTCTCGTAAACTTTCTCCATCTATAACTACATCTCCTGAAGTAATTTCCTCGAGATGGTTCATACAACGTAAAAATGTACTTTTTCCTGATCCTGATGGTCCAATGACACAGACAACTTCTTTCTCTTTAACCTCAGCATCTATACCTTTAAGTACTTCTAAGTCCCCAAATGATTTGTGAAGATCGTTAACTTTAATCATTATACATCTAACCTCCGTTCAACACGCCGAAGAATAAGCATTGCTGGGATCGTGATTACTAAATAAGCCAGACAAAGCATAATATAAGGAACGAAAGTCTCTCCCGTTGTACTTACATACTGTCTCAGTAAGAATGTTACTTCCCCTACTGATATAACTGCAAAAATCGATGTATCTTTTAAACTAATAATAAACTGATTCCCTAACGGCGGAATCATCCGTCTAAATGCTTGCGGCCAAATAATGTACCGCATCGTTTGGGTTGAACTCAATCCAATAGAACGCCCTGCTTCCATCTGTCCTTTGTCTACAGATTCCACGCCTCCACGAACGATCTCTGCTATGTATGCACCTGCATTAATCGCAATTGCAATAATACCAGCTGTGACAGCATCAAAGTTAATACCAAAAAAGTCTGATACAGCAAAATACAGAAATAATGCTTGAACTAATATAGGTGTTCCGCGAACTAATTCGATATAAACGGTAGCTAAACCATAAATTATTTTGCTTTTCGATAAACGAGCAAGCCCAAAAATAGTACCTAAAATAAATCCAATGATAACACCAACGAAGGTAATAAAAAGCGTTACCTGTAATCCACGGTATATATAGGGGAGTGTTGTTCTAAAATGTGTACTTGTGAAAATTTCGGTTAATTGTTCTATCATCTTATGAAGGGCCTCCTTCTTCTTATGAAACATCTAAAGCGCAACAAGACATTCTCGTCGCGCCTTAGATATACAATTGGTGTGTTATTAAAGGTGACTATCACTCTGGAGGGAGTTCGCCAAACCATTCTTCATAAATATCATCATATGTTCCATCTTCCATCAGTTCTGCGAGTGCTTCATTCACAGGTTCTCTTAACTCAGAATCCTGAGGGAAAGCAATTCCATATTGTTCACCTGTTAACGTACCACCAACAGTTTTCATTTCACCTAATGCCTCTGTCTCGATGTAATATGCAACGTTAGGAACATCATAAACAACTGCATCCACTCGACCAGCAACTAGATCTTGATACGCATTAACGATATCAGGGAACGTTTTGACCTCGGCATCTGTATTTTCAAGTAAATAATCTTCACTTGTAGTAGATGCACGGGTTGCAACAGTTGCACCACCTAGGTCATCTTCCGACTGGATCTCCTCTTCATCAGCACTTACCGCTATGATTAAACCTGCATCATAATAAGGATCAGAGAAGTCAAAGTTTTCTGCTCTTTCTTCTGTTATTGTCATTCCGGCAATGCCGATATCATAACGACCTGTTTCCATCCCTGCTAGGATTCCGTCAAACTCAACGACTTCCACTTCAAGTTCAAAACCAGCTTTGTCCGCAACTGCATGAATGAGATCGATATCAAATCCAACCATTTCATTCGTTTCAATATCTAAAAACCCAAAAGGTACGTAGTTTGTATCAACTGCTACAGTATACGTTTCTCCCTCTGCACCTGCATTTGCATCTGTATTCTCTTCTGCATTTGCATTCTCTTCTGTATTCATGTTTTCTGCTGCATTCGTATTTTCGTTAGCACCAGCATCTTCATTTGAATTTCCGCATGCTACCATGCTTGTTGTCGCTAATGCCGTTACTAAAAACAATAAAGCTTTTTTCACAATATTTCCCCCTTTTTTATTTTGTACAGAAACTAATAATGCTAATATTCGCATTATTCTAAACAAATGAATTACTCTTGTTAACTCTCTTTGTTGAAAATATCTTAGCATAGTTATTCAATAAATACTAGACTAAATTTTCGATTGAAACTAGACATTATCTTGCTCAAATCCTGATAATAAACACTTTTACGTCTATTTCAAAATAATATTATTTTTCAAAAAAAATAATCTATTCATGAAAATGAATACGGATTTTTGCTAGTTTAATAAGTACTACTTCTATTTATAATGCAAGGAACAAAATTAGGCAATCCATCCGGAAGTTTTTCTCACATAATTGTGTAGTGGTTTTGCATATTTTTCCAATGAATACTCTAAAGTCATTTGAAGAACATTAGAGATACCCTCTTCTTAACAAAAATAAGTTTAAAACTATTTTAATTGATACACTACATCCACCCGTTGAGTAATCTTCACTTCTCCTGACTCGACGTTAGTGCGACTATCTTCTTCAGACATCTCGGCGCTACTTTGCATCGGGAAATCTACTTGTGATTGCTGGTCAGCTATTTGTAAAACTTCGCCACGTTCTCTATTGGCGCTCTCAGCCATAGCATCTGCCTTCCCAACCGTTTTCTCAATAGCTTGCTGTAATGCTTTGTTTTCTGCTGCCTCAGAATCCCGTAATACAAACCTTGTCTGTTGAATTCTGTTTGCCCCAGCTTCTGATACGTCATCAATAAATTCACCTAAACGATCAATATCTCTGTATTCAATTTCAAGGATATGTTGGGCAAGATACTGTGCATCTTCATTTCCATTCGCTTGAGAATCAAACTGTTGATGCGGGTAGACATCTAACTGTGCCGTTTTAATATGCGCATCTTCCACTCCATGTTCCTCTAGAACTAGTCGTATAGCTTCTATTTTTTGATTCACCTCGGTTTGTGCATCATCCGCTGAAGTATCCACTGCCTCAGCACCAAGATGAATATATGCCATATCCGGTTCCGCACTGACTTCACCAACCGCGCTTACCACCAAAGTTCCTTCTTGAATTCCATCGCTTACATTTGCTGTTGCAGGTTGATCATAAAACGGACTGAATAAGATTTGCAGTAATAAAATCACACTAATTGTACCTACAATAGACCCTGAAGCAATTAACCAGTTTTTTTTAGACATTCTTAAACCTCCATCCACTTATTTCTATCTTAACTAAATAGACGAAAGATTTTCTAATTGGTTACACCCTGAAGCCACTTCAAGCAAAAAAATACCCCGGGAAGTGATTTCCCGAGGAAAAGTTATCATTATCAGCTTTCTTTTTTCGAAATCGTTAAGGCTTGTTTAAGTCCATTCTTCAATGAGAATTTCCCGTACATTAAAACGCCCCCTCTGTACACACGAGCTGCCAATACATTAATTAAAACAGCACTAATGGCGAGTATACTTACGATTACTGCTATTTCCCAAACTGGTACAGTTCCCATTCCAATTCTTAGGAACAAAAGCTGAGGCGTAAAAAATGGTACATACGATAACACTTGAATAAATGTTGAATCAGGTGTGTTGAGACCAACTAACGAGATGAAGAAAGCCATCATCGCTACTATAATAAGCGGCTGAATGGCCTGATTAGCTTCTTCCGCCCTGCTCACGAGAGCACCTAACATAGCCGCAACGCCTCCATACACAAAATATCCTAAAAAGATGAATAATAAAGCGTATAGTAATAAAGAAACTTCAATACCATCGTTGAAAATCATTTGTATGAAATTTTCTTCTCCACTAATCATGAACCCGATATACGCAGCTATTGCCAACCCACCCAGATTGACCACACCAACAAACGCAATACCAGTAATTTTCCCCAGCATTTGCGTAACTGGGTTAACGCTGGAAACGATAAGTTCCATAACACGGGATGACTTCTCCGTTGCTACTTCCGTTGCAATCATTGTACCTAAAGTTAACACAATAATATAAATAGCAAACACAAGTGCATACACCAACCAGTATGCCTGCATATGCTCCGCTTCCGTTCGCACATCTCCACCTTCCGTCAACGATTGTTCGTTAAAGGTTATTGGCGAGTAAATTAATGCCAGCTCTTCTTCATTCAAATCTAGCTCATTTGTTGCAACTGCCTCTTTCACACGTTGCACATCTTGATTGACTTGTTGAGACGTCGTAAAATCATTTCCTTCACTTAAAAATTCAGCCTCGAGGGTTGTTGTGGAACCTTGTAATGATAATACAAAATCATAATCCTTATTCTCAGCAGCTTCTACAGCGTCTTCCAATGATCCGTCTGTATAATGTATATACTCGAAAGCCCCCTCTTCATAGGAATCAAGCAATTCTCCAAAGGATGCCTCTCCCTCTGTCTCATCAATGACAGCTACAGTCTCTAAACTATCATCTGAATCAGAGAATCCATTTAAAATTGTATTTAAATTTATAAGGCCAATGATTAATATCATGACGATCACTGTGGACCATATAAATGTCTTTGATTTCAATCTTCTTCCTGCCGTATGGCTGACCGTAGTCCAAAAATTATTCATTGTCGTTTTCACCTGCCTTATCAATAAAAATGTCATGCAAAGAGGGTTCTTCTATTTCAAACTTTCGAACAAAACCTTTATCAGCAACTCTTTTAAAGATAGTTTCTGCTACTTTTTCATTTGCCACCTTGATAATTCCACCGTCTTTCGTAACTTCTAAATCAAGGATGCCTTCAAGATTTTTTAAAAAGTCCAACTCGTAATCCGCCCTTATATGAATTCTTTTCATATTGTAAGATCTTTTAATATTACGTAAATTACCCTGAAGCACGGCTTTTCCTTTTTTCAACATGATTAAATCTTCACATAACTTTTCTACATTAGCCATTTGATGACTGGAAAAAACAATGGTTGTTCCTTCCTCCTGTAATCGTAATACTGCATTTTTAAGCATGTCGGAGTTTACCGGGTCTAATCCACTAAAAGGTTCATCTAATATGAGTAATTCAGGCTTATGTAAAACTGCTGCAATAAATTGAATTTTTTGTTGATTCCCCTTGGAAAGCTCCTCGATTTTTTTATTCTCATACTCCGGTACTTGAAACCGTTCCAACCAATCTCGTAAATCCTTAATAATGTCCGCCTTTTTCATTCCCTTTAATCTCATTAAATAAATAATTTGTTCTTTCACACTAAGCTTCGGATAAAGCCCTCTTTCCTCTGGTAAATACCCTATTAAATTTGTTCGTTTGTAAGATAATGGTTTCCCTTCCCATGTGACCAAGCCTTCTGAAGGATCAATGAGTCCAAGGATCATTCGAAATGTTGTTGTTTTCCCTGCACCATTCGAACCAAGCATGCCAAACATATCTCCTTTTTCAACTTGAACAGAAATACCGTCAACTGCTATCTGGTCGCCAAATCTTTTTTTCACATTTTCTATCACCAACGTCATACTGTCTCCACTCCCTCTTTATCGTACAAATAGCAACTGTAAAGCCTTCAAAAAGCGAAGTTGTTCATCCATCTTCACTCATTTCTCATTTGAGGCCTATTAATGTATCATATTGATAGTCTTCTCTATTACGTCTAGAACTCTTGTCAGGTTTCATATTTTGGTAAGATCCATTTTCTAAAAATTTTATTTCTTGCTTTGAAATTACTATCTACCCCTCATTTTCCGTATAGAGTTTAGACTTCCTTTGTATCTCTTAACATTATCACTCTATTCAGTCTAAAAAATTTTTACTCATTTAAAAATAACAAAAAACCCCACTTTTGTAAGTAAGGTTTCGATATAAATATACTACTACAATCAAATAATTCCAAACCTTTTACTTTTCTAATTCTAGTATTCAGTAGATTTAGCTCTTTTTATAACTATATTTATTTTCGAAAATCATTTTTTTCAAAAATAAAGGATAAACTGATGCCAAACACCATCCCCCAAAAGGGTGAACCTATATTTAACAGCGTAAAGTCAGATAAGGTTATCATAAACGTAAAAAGAGCACCCATTTGAAACTTAGAAGCAAAGCTAGCAACAAGACAGTTTTTTAAAACCATTAACAATGCCAAACCTGCCAATAGTTGTATTAAAGAAATAGGGATTCCACGAATCACCTCAATAACGAAACCTGCAAAAAGTCCAAATAGAATCCAAAGAACCCCCATAAACACAGCCGACTTATATCGATATTGTTTTATACCAGAAGTTTTATCTGCTATTATTCCGGTCATTGGTCCTGCAATACATGCTGAGTGTGCTCCGAAAAAACTATTTACTAAAGAACCAATTCCTGACCATGTTGTTAGCGCATTTATGGGTGCTTTGTAACCAAGACTATCTAATATCGCAATTCCTTGGGCATTTTGAATAGCGATAACCGTCACTAATAGTGGAATCGTCAATTCACTAATGGTACTGAGGTTAAATGTAGGTAAAAATATTCCGGGTACCGTCATCTCGAATGAATTAGAGTTAAAAGAAATTGGCTGTTCTAAACATAGTAAAACAAACCCAATTACAATTGCTCCTAAAATGGGAGGAATAAAAGCACCAATACGTTTATACAATGTAAGCAACAGAAAAACAAGAAGAGTGGCACCATTAATTAGTGGCAGTTCCAAAACGGACATAAAGATGTTTAACCCAAATGGTAATAATACACCTGATACCATCCCCATCATTATAGGTAAAGGGATTAGGCTCATAAATACGCTAGTAGATTTAGTGACAGCAATTACGAGTAACAGTAGACTAGTAAAAACGTAAGCTCCTAAAACATCTGTAAAAGAATGGTTTACTAATGTCGTTCCAACTAAGACTGCCCCAGGTATCGTGAATGCCACTGCTATCGGTTGTTTATAGTACATCGACAACCCAATTGTAGAAAAACCTCCAACAATATAAATGGCAAATATCCATGACGTTGTAATTGAATCACTTAATCCGCCTATTTCGGCTGAATTAAGAACAATTAATAATGGTCCTGTTACACCAAAAAGCCAAGCAATAAATCCGTTCACAACACCTTGAATAGTCCAGTTTGAGAAGAAACTCTCCGAAGTAAGGATGACGTTTTTCATGTTCCTCCCCCTCAATTAAGGGTATAATCTTTTATTAATATTGAAAAATCAAAGATCCCCAAATTAGTCCTCCTCCAAAAGCTGTTAACACGATTCGATCCCCTTTTTTAATCTTTCCTTCTCTTCTTGCAACCGCAAATGCTAAAGGAATTGTCGCTGCTGAGTTATTTCCATAATATTTAATATTACTAATAACCTTTTTAGAAGGAAATTCTAAATTTCTTGCTATAGCATCAATAATTCTTTGATTAGCCTGATGTGGAATTAACCAATCAATCTCGTCGTAATGAAGCTTATTTTTCTTAAGGAGTCCCTTTACACTTGTTGACATTGAATTTACGGCTAACTTAAATATTTTATTTCCATTCATTTTGATTTTCGGTTTGCTATTATCACTGCCATTCGGGTCTCCAATAACGTATAAGTCTTTGTAATATTGTCCATCGGAGTGAATCGTAGAATCTATAATCCCTTCACTTTTACTGTCCATGATATTTGATACCACAAAAGCACCTGCACCATCTGCAAACAAAATAGCAGTTGAACGCTCTGTATAATCAACAATTTTAGATAGAGCGTCTGCCCCAACTACTAATACATGATTAACCTTATCAGTATTTATATATAGCTCAGCTATTTGAAGTGCTGAAATAAATCCCACACATGTGCTATGTACATCATAAGCACCGATTGTTCTACACCCTAATAATGTTTGAAGTCTTGTTGCAACAGGTGGAAACATGTGGTCTGGAGTCTCAGTCGCAACTACAATCAAATCAATATCCTCAGGGGTTAAGCCTGAATCCTCTAATGCTAAAAGACTTGCTTTATAAGCTAAATCGGATGTATTCTCTGTTGAACCAATGACTCTTCTTTCATGTATGCCTGTTCGAGTGGATATCCATTCATGTGAAGTATCCATTAGCTTTTCTAAATCATTATTTGTTATGACCGTTGATGGTACATAAGAACCAACCCCATTTACAATAGCTTTACCCAAGTTTCCTTCCTCCTTATGTAAAATAACTATAATAAAAATAGCCAGTTAGACTGGCTATTTTTAAAACTATTATAATCGCAATTTAAAACGTTGGACTTTACCTGTTGCGGTTTTCGGTAACTCATCCATAAACTCAATTTCTCTTGGGTATTTATAAGGAGCTAGGTGACTTTTTACATACAGTTTTAATTCATCACTTAGGTGTTCCGAAGGCGTCACACCTTCTCTTAATGAAATATATGCTATTGGATAGACAAGATTATTTTCCGTTTTCTTTCCTATAACAGCAACCTCTAAAACTTTCTCATGTTGAAATAACACAGATTCAATTTCAATAGGAGACACCCAAATGCCTCCAACCTTTAACATATCATCCGATCGTCCGGCGTACCAAAAATATCCATCCTCATCCTTATAATACTTATCTCCAGTGTGCATCCATTCCCCGTAGAACCTACGTTGATTTTCCACTATATTACACCAATAACCACTAGTTACACTTTCTCCTTTAATAACTAAATCACCAGTTTCATTAGATTCTACCTCAATCGATTGATCATTAAGTATTCTTGCCTCATATCCAGGTACAATCTTCCCTGTACTGCCTGCTTTAATGTCGCCAACACGATTAGATAAGAATATGTGTAAGGCTTCTGTGGAACCAATACCATCTATGATATCCAGTCCAAAAATTTCTTGCCATTTTTTAATAAAACTTGCTGGAAGTGGTTCACCAGCAGACACACAAATTCTTACAGAAGATAGATCTGGAATTGTACCAGTTTTCTCAACATAGTTTATCATTGCTCCATAAAGAGTAGGAACTCCAAAAAAAATTGTAGCTTTGGACTCCACTAATTGTTCAAATACTTTGTCTGGAGTAGGTCTATCCTTTAATAGAACCGTTGTTCCTCCTGCACCTAAAGGAAAATACATCCCGTTCCCTAATCCATAGGCAAAGAAAAGCTTTGATGCTGAGAAAGTAATGTCATTTTCGTTAATCTGCAATACTTTTTTAGCATAGTTGTCGAAACTAGCTTCCATACCTTTTTGAAGGTGGATAACGCCTTTGGGTTCACCTGTACTTCCAGAACTATATAGCCAAAAGGCCATATCTTCAGATGAACTATGGTAAGTCTCTAAATATTTGGGAGCGCTATCAATTAATTCTGTAAAGTCGATCACTTCTCTTCTATCTGAAGCTTTATCAGAGATCAATATAACTTTCTTTAAATAAATATAACGCTCCCTATTCTCTTTAATTTTATCCCAAAAATCTTCATGTATTACGAGCACTTTCGCTCGACTATTATTTAAGAGGTATTCATAATCAAAGGGCTGTAACATCGTATTCACTGGAATAGGGATAGCACCAATTTTCATTGCACCAAAAAAGACAGTGACAAACTCTGGAGAGTCATAGGTTAACAATAGGATTCTATTCTCATTTTCTACACCTAATTCTTTTAGAGCATTACCGCATTGGTTCACCCTATTAAGAAGGCCTTGGTAAGTTAACTGTTCATCTCCACAAATAATAGCTACTTTATGGCCTTTTCCATTATCTACGTTTTCTTCGATAAATCGATTAGTTGCATTATACTGATCTTTTATTCCTCTTAATTCCATTTCTGATTCAATCATTTATTTCCCCCCATTGAAAATTGAATGACAAGAGACTGTCAGAAAAATACTTAAACAGTCAAAAGGTAAAGACTTTGCTTTACCTTTTGATAGATTAATTTTAAAGTTTCATAAACTATATTTATGGTAGTTTTACTTTCCAGACCAATTCGCTGGACGCTTTTCAATGAAAGATTGAAGCCCTTCTTGCGCATCCTCTGAACGGAACAATAGATTTTGCAGTTCCCCTTCGTAACGAATCGCTGCATTTAATGGCATTTCTTTTCCATTCATAATGGATAGTTTAATGTTTTGTGCTGCATACGTTGCACTTTTAACCACCTTTTCAGCATATTCGAATGTCTTTTCTCTCATTTCCTCTTGTAGGAAAACACGATCAACTAATTTAATTTCCAATGCTTCCTGTGGCGAAAGCGTATCTCCCGTTAGATTCAAATCAAGTGCTTTCGAATGTCCAACTTGACGCAATAGACGTTGTGTTCCACCAGTACCTGCTAATACACCAAGTGTAATTTCTGGAAGACCAATCTTACCCGCTGCATCTCCCATGAAACGCAAGTCACATGCAAGGGCCATTTCGAGTCCACCGCCCACTGTATGCCCTTCTAAACAAGCAATCCAGATTTGCGGAGATCGAGCAATTTTATCAAGGGTTTCATTACAGAATAGGCAAAACTGCGTTTTAAAGCGTGGCTCTGCTGCTTTAAGGAAATTAATGTTTGCACCAGCTGAGAAAAATTTCGGCATATCACTCATTAAAATCGCTACTTTTATCTCCGTATCGAAACGAATATCATCAATTGCTGCATTTAACTCTCTGTAATAGTCCAGATCATAGGAGTTTGTTTTGTTCACATGAATGTGTACTTCCGCAATTCCATTTGCTTTCTTTACCGTAAGGTTTTTTGTTTCTGTTTCAACTGTCATTATAAATTCCTCCTGTTTTTTCTATTTTTATTTTTTATTGATTTAGTTATCTTTTTTAGATACCAAATAGATTTATTGGACGCTCACCAATGTAAGAAACGACACTCTTAGTTTCCGTGTATAAATCTAACGTCTCAGCACTTAACTCTCTACCGAAGCCAGATTGCTTGTAGCCGCCAAACGGAGTACCTGGGAATGCTGAAATCGGGTTGTTAATCATTACAACTCCTGCGCGGAGTCCCGCAGCAACACGATGTGCTTTTCCAAAATCCTTTGTCCAAATGGCAGACCCAAGACCAAAGATAGAATCATTCGCTTGCTTAAGAACCTCTTTTTCATCACTAAACTTCATAACAACAACTACTGGACCAAAAACTTCTTCTTGAGCTATTTTCATGTCATTCGTGACATTACCGATTATCGTAGGCATGTACCAATGGCCATTTTCAAACTCTTGACCCAGATCCTCTGGACGTTTTCCCCCATATAGGATTTCTCCACCTTCTTCAACGGCAAGCTTTACATAGCTATCAACAACTTTTTCGTGATCTTTAGAGATTAAAGCCCCCATATGTGTTTCTTTATTGAAAGGGTCTCCCACCTTTAATTTTTTCGCCTTTTCTATAAACTTTTCTAAAAACTCATCGTATATATTTTCATGGACAAAAAGTCTTGAACGGGCTTCACAAGATTGTCCTGTGTTATAGAAGATTCCATAGAGAGAACCGACTACCGCACCTTCAATATCACAATCATCAAAAACTAGATTCGGCGATTTTCCACCTAATTCAAGTGTCAAACGTTTTAACGTTTGAGATGCTCGCGCCATAATGTCTTTTCCTGTTTCCGTTTCACCTGTGAATGCAACTTTATCAACGCCTGCGTGTTCTGTTAAGTAAGGCCCAATTTTCGCTCCACTACCTGTGATAACGTTTACAACTCCTGGCGGAACACCAGCGTCCAGACATATATCTGCAAGTATATACGCTGTAAGTGGAGTATTAGATGCTGGCTTTAATATCACAGTACATCCAGCAGCTAAGGCAGGCGCCACCTTCCATGCAGCCATCATTAAAGGATAATTCCAAGGTATGATTTGTGCACATACTCCAACTGGTTCTTTTAATGTATAGTTGAAAAATTTATTTGGCATTGGATTCGTATCACCACCAAAAGTAGCAATCGTTCCAGCATAAAACTCAAAGTCTTCAATCGCTTGATTAATTTGACCTTGCGCTGCCGCTACAGTTTTACCTGTATCCAACACTTCTACTTCAACTAACTCATCAAATCGATCTCTCATAATTGCTGCAATTTTATTCAATATTCTAGCCCGCTTAGTATGAGCAGTCTTTGCCCACTTCCCGGTTTCAAATGCTGCTCTAGCGGCTTCAACCGCACGATTGACATCTTCTTTAGTTGCTTTAGCTACCTTGGCTAACAATTCACCGGTAGCAGGATTATGTGTTTCGAAAAATTCATTATTACTACTGTTTGAATAATCACCATTAATCATTAATTGATAAGTATCTTTTATCACGTATAATTCACTCCTTAGACTTTCTCAATAATAGTCGAAATTCCTTGACCTACACCGATACACATTGTTGCCAGCCCATACCTTACATCACGCTTTTGCATCTCATGGACAAGCGTCGTTAAAATTCTTGAACCGCTGCATCCTAATGGATGACCTAATGCGATCGCTCCTCCATTCACGTTAACTTTATCCATATTTAGACCGAGTTCATTAATACATGCAACCGATTGTGCTGCGAAAGCCTCATTGATTTCAATTAAACCAAGATCATCGACCGATAGCCCGGCTCTTTGAAGTGCTTTTTGAGTTGCCGGAACTGGCCCTATCCCCATATAAGATGGATCAACGCCACTTACAGCAGATGTAACAATTCGAGCAATTGGTTTTAAGTTAAGTTTATCAGCCAACTCTTTCTCCATAATGAGTACTGCGCTAGCACCATCATTAATGCCCGAAGAATTTCCTGCCGTGACTGTCCCTCCTTCTCGAAAAACGGGTTTAAGTTTCGAGAGCGCTTCCATACTAGCCCCCGGTCTTACATGTTCATCTGTATCAAAGGTTAGTGAGTTTCCCTTTTTTTGAGGAATTTCAACGGGTACAATTTCATCCTTGAATTTCCCACTTTCAATAGCCGTTGTTGCCTTTTCTTGACTTTGCAAGGCTAATTCATCTTGCTCTTCCCTTGAAACACCGTACTTATTTGCAACATTTTCAGCTGTCTCTCCAAGACTGATCGGCGGATATATCTCTGCTAGCCTCGGGTTAACAAGACGCCAGCCGATAGTCGTGTCGTGTAACGTTTGGTTCCCACGTGGATTTGATAATTGTGGTTTCATCATGACGTATGGCGCTCGGGTCATACTTTCTGTTCCACCCGCAAGAAATACATCTCCTAATTCGGCCTTAATGCCAGCGGCGGCTTGATTAATAGCATCTAACCCAGATCCACATAATCTATTAACTGTAACACCAGGAACCACTTCCGGAATGCCAGCAAGAAGCAATCCCATTCTTGCGACATTTCGATTGTCCTCGCCTCCTTGGTTCGCGCAACCGAAGTAGACATCCTCTATAAGTGACTTCTCAATATTTACTCGCGCTAATAACTGTTTCATGACATGGGCTGCTAAATCATCTGGCCGAACGTTTGTTAACGCTCCATTTACTTTTCCGATCGGTGTACGAACAGCATCAATAATGACCGCTTCCCTCATATTGAAAACTCCTTCGTTTTACGGTTTTGGTAGTGATAGAAACACCGATCTGTTTCTCCACCAACCCATCCTGCTTGTACGAGTTTTTTAATAAGAGGTGCTGGTCTATAGCGTTCTTCACCAAATTGCCTATGCAATCCTTGTAAAACTGCATAAATATCTTCTAATCCAATTTCTTCGGCCCACTCCAATGGACCTAAAGGATAATTTGTCCCTTGTTTCATTGCTGTATCAATCGCCTCTACATCAGCCGTTCCCTCCGTTAACGCGAAAGCTGCCTCATTAACAATTAAAGATAGAATTCTTGGGAAGACCAAACCTACTTCGTCTCCTACAACTTCGTTTTCTAATTTCAGTACCTGAAACGTTTCTTTGGCAACTTGTAAAAATTTAGGTTCCGCTTGAAAAGGTGAAGCAATTTCAACCAATTTCCCTTTATTAAAATTTGAGAAAGTCCCAAAGCCTATTAGCCTTTCAGGATGAATTAACCATGATGCTGCTTCTGTTGCGGTTACTTGCAATGTCGTAGTTAAAATTAAAGTATTTGAAGATACTAATGATTCGATTTCTTGGAGATTTTTTCTCTTTTGCTCTAAATTAAGATTGGTAGTTTCAATAACAACATCAATATGACTTTCAGAAAACTCATTGTAGAAGACTTCAGTATTCTCATTTTTAAGGAAACCTGAGAGAAGTTCTTTGGCTAGTAAATTTTCACCTACAATGATTATGGATTTACTAGTCATAATTATAGAATCCTCCTTTCGTTTTCCTACCTAAGCTACCTGACTGAACCATGCGTTCTTGGTAATAATGAGGTCTAAACCGGCTTTCACCATAAAAACTGGCATGTACTGATTGGGTAGTGGCAAAATTAACATCAATTCCAATTAAATCTTGAAGTTCAAACGGTCCCATCTTAAAATTACCTGCGCTTTTCATAATCCGATCAACTTGTTCCACACTTGCAACCTGATCATTCATGATTCGTAACGCTTCGTTATAAAAAGGACGAGCAACACGATTCACAATAAACCCTGGAGTGTCTTTACAAACGACAGGCTTTTTGTTCAATCCTTCTGCAAACTGAACAAGTACTTCAATCGTTTCCGGTGCTGTTTGCAGCCCCTGTACAACTTCAACCAAAGGCATAATTGGTGCAGGATTAAAGAAGTGGTACCCTGCAACTCTCCTTGGGTTTTCAATCTGCCCAGAAATTTCTGTAATAGATAGTGAGGACGTATTTGTCGTTAAGACTGTATCTTTTGCACAAATTTTTTCTAACTGTTGAAAGATGGAACGTTTTATTTCGATTTTTTCGGGTGCAGCTTCAATCACTAACTGACAATCTTTAAACATATTCATGTCGGTTGTTGTTTGCAATAGTTCTTTTGCAAGAATCATTTCTTCAGTGCTAATTTTTTTCTTCTCAACTAGCCGTTCCAACCTTGACCCTATGCTTTCTTTTGCTTTATCTACTGTTTCTTTGTCGATATCGAACAAAACCGTAGCACAACCGTTCTGAACCATTAACTGGGTAATGCCTGCCCCCATCGTACCAGAACCGATTACTCCCACTTTTTTAATATGATCCATGAGCATTCGACACCTTTCATTTATTCAGTAGGTTGCTCCTCCTGCCAACGAATATATTCGAAGACACTGTGGCAATGATTACAATAATATTGTCTAACTAACTGTGCTGTACCGAATGAAGAGATTTTTTCGACTTCCTCTGATGAACAGAATGAACACTCTACTTTTTTATCCGACATTGGTGACGGCTCCATCAGTTAGTAGCTCATTCACTTGTTTCTTATAATCTGACACCAGATTTGTATTTTCAGCAATCATTTTTTCAGAGGTTAATAGATCGTCTTTTTCTACTTTATTTAACCACTCTATTGTTTCATTAGTGGCATTCTCCAGTGCATATCTGAATTTTTTTGGAATAGACCCTTTATCATTCAAAAGCTGATTACACCAAGTCTCTGAGTAAATAAGGTGCTCCTGTTGTTCTTTTAACATTTTACTAAATGGCGGGTTTACTTCTTCGTTCTTTGCATCAATAATTGCACGCATTACTAAGTCAATTGCAACATTAGTTGTATATAGACCCGCAATCAGTTCAATCCAGTTAGTAATGTCAACATTTGTTGTAAACGCTTTACCCGTCTGATCCTTTATTTCGACTTTACTACCATTTAATCCTTTTAAATCATAAGCCCATCTATAAATTAATCTAGAATGCCCTAGTTCCTGTTGAGCCATGGCGACCGATGAAAGTGTTGATTCAAGAGTTGGTCCACTGATTCCAATCTCCACTAACCTGTCACCTAATATATATTTGTTATCAGCAATCGTTTCAGCCAGTTCAACTAAGGAGATGTTTTTATTGGTAGACATTCAATTCACCCCTTCCTTAGTAAATAATGGTTCCGGACTACGCACGTTAATAAATGCATCTTTCCGTACCACTTGCATTTCAACCCAATCTTCCTCATCATAAATGTGTTGAGCATAAACTTTTGCTAAATCATCACTAACGGCTTTAAACGAGCCAATTTGGATTAGATCATCTCCTCTTTTAATACGAGTGAAAAGATGATATTCAACTGGTTTATCCATCACGAGCTTACCCCCACACTTTTTAATATTTTTTTACCTTCCTCAGTTAGATTGTCAACTGTCCATGGCGGGTCCCAGACAACGTTGATATCAACATCATAGATTTCATCTTCCTTTAGCAATCTCTCTTTAATGTCGCTTTCAATCCACTGCATACACGCACATCCAGTTGACGTGTATGTCATTCGCACTTCCAAGCTATTATTATTTTTAGTAATCTCATAGATTAATCCCATATCAACAACACTAATCGGAAATTCTGGGTCCATTACTTCTTTTAATGCATCCCAATACTTTTCCGTTGGTACTTCTTTCATGATTACTTCACTCATCGATTAAGCCCCCTCTACTCTCATAGATTCTAACTCTTTCGCTCCCTTTTGAATTCTCTCAACAAATGCAACATTTTCTGGACCACGCTTTTTAAATCGTTGAATTACACCATCCCAAGTCTCAGGCTCATCGTACAACCACTTTCTATTTTCAAGATCAAATTTACAAGGAAAGGGTACATCCAATACATACGTTTCTTGGTTTTCATCATAATGAGCTGGAACATTAATCCCGATTGATTCGCAGAAAGGAACTGCAGTCGATAACCACTTTTGTCTTAGCTCATCATTTGTACTACCTTTTAATCTATAATCTAATTGTGCAGATCGACTTTTGAGATTATCTGCTACGCCGAAAAATTCAAGTGCCATCAAGAACATCCAATCTACAGCTTCTTGCACTTGTTTTGCTGTTTCAGGCTTTTTCATTCCGGCTTTCATAATAATTTCTCCATTTCTCAGATGAAACAGTTCCTCTTTATCTACTTTTACTAGAGCACGTTTCCAAGGTCCATATGATGTATGTTTGTGAGCATCTCCAAGTAACGTGTACCCAGCACGATCAAACAATCCATTGAATACTCCTAATTCAACCCAGTTATTTAACTTAAAATCAAAAGCGTATGGGTTTTTCCAACGGTTTGGATCCCGATCATAAAGAAGTTCTTCGACATTCTCTCCTAGATCTTCTAGTAAGCGGTAAGCAATGTGTGCGTGACCAATCTCATCTTGCATAACAGCTAAAGCTGTAATCTTATAATTCAAATTTGGCGCTTGCTCGTAAACCGTTAAAAGAGGTGGCACACTCAATAATTCCGTATCTCCTACAATCATTAATGTTTGCTTTAGTGCCTTTAAGTACTCATCGTTCATATCCTCTGTACGCTCAACCATAAAACCTTTTTTAACTTTCTCTTGTAAAACTTCAGCTTGATTTACGCTCACTAATAACACCTCGTTTTATATTATTATGTTTTTTGAATGATCGTCTATATTAAGTAATATAAAATATTTTAAATTATCTGTCAAGTGTCTACAAACGTTTTTTTGACGAACAAATACAAAAACATAATAAATAACCTTTACTTAAGCACACCCTTTAGATAAAAAATTATTTTCATCTTTCCTATTTTCTTATAAAAAAACGATGAACTTCGAGTAGAAGTTCATCGTTTTTTAAATTATACAGTGACGTTCTTTGTATAGATAATCTGTCCAGATTCTGATCGACTAATTCTATTTTCTTGCTCTAGATAATTTAAATGTGCTAGTGTCTCTGCGATTGCAAAACGCCATTGGTGCGGTGATAACTCTTTATGAGTAAAAACTAATTCTGCAATTTCAAATGCGGTTTTGGAGTTCGCAAGCTCTTCCATTTGAATTAATCGTTCCTTGTGGTGCGAAATAAGCTCATCAATACGCAAATTTAAGTTATCTATTAATTCACCATGTGCTGAATACACTTTTTTTACAGGGAGCTTTTTTATCTTTAAGAGTGAGTCTATATATTCGTGTAAAGGTTCTTGGCTAGATCCTGGCCACACACTTATATTAGGAGTTATTTTATCAAGTATGTGGTCTCCGGAAATAAGAATCTGTTCATCTTCTTGATAAAAACAAATATGACCAGCACTATGTCCAGGAGTATGAATAACCTTCCATATTTTCTCTCCAAATTCAACTTGTTCTCCTATTGGAGAAATAGTCGGTAATGGTAGTACATGGTTTGTTATATTTTCCATATGTTCTATAATCTTTTCACTTAATTGTTCTGGGACACCATAATCCAGTATCATTTTTTTCATATTGACTGTGTGCGAACTATTTTCTCCCCATACTCGCTGCATCATGTTCATATCAATTTCATGCATTGAAACCTGGGCACCAGTGAGTTGCTGCATCCAACCACAAAGCCCAGAATGATCTGGATGAAAATGCGTTAAATATATCGTCTTGATTTTACTCGGAGAGATACCTAGATGATCGAATACTTCTTCCCACGCTTCTCTCGCCGCCTGATAATTAAAGCCAACGTCGATTAATACATAGTTATTATTTTGCTCAAATAGATAACAGTAAACATATTTCATAGGGAAAGGTACTGGAATCCCAATGCGATAACCTCTATTTTCAATCTGTTCAATATTCATTATGACCCCTCCTATGAGTGCTTCCATTCTGGCTTACGCTTATCAAGGAAAGAATGTAGACCTTCTTGTGCATCGTTAGTTTTCATCAAATCATTCATGTAGATTTGTTCTACTTTACCAATTGTTTGGGCAAACGTAGTTGCCAGCGATTCACGGATCGCTTTTCTCGTAATATCGAGCGCGACTCTACTTTTTGACCTGAATGAACCTAGCAAACCCTCTAAGTAGTATTCTAGCTCACCTTCAGTGACCACCTCATTAATTAGGCCATATTCCTTCGCTTTTGCAGCTGATATCGTTTTTCCTGTAAGCAATAATTCCATTGTTTTATTTAACCCCATTAACAAAGGGAATATAGCGACAGATACGGGTGGGAATAATCCTAAATTTATCTCAGGTTGGCCAAACTTCGCCTTTTCTGTTGCAACTGAAATATCACAAAAACTAGCAATTTCACAGCCACCTCCAATTGCAGCACCTTCTACAACGGAAATTGTCGGACATGGTACTTTCGCTAATAGATGAAAGATTTTATGGAAAACATGAATCATCGGTTCAGCTTTCTCTCCAATATGATCTTCAATCTCTACGCCTGCTGAGAAAGCCTTTCCATCTGCTTTGATAACTAGGGCATGAGTCTCCTCTTTTGCAATAAGATGTTCTAATGCATCTACAATCTCTGTCATCATTTCAATATTTAACACATTTACCGGCTCTCTTTTTAATGTTAACCAAGCAACTTTATTCTCAATTTGAAAGTCAATCGCTTCATAATTTTTCATAGAAAATCACCCCTTAGAATTTCTTAAATTAATTGTTCTACATTCTGAGAAAGAGATTGATAAGATTGCTTCAACTCATTCATAAGTTGTATAAATAAATTCTCTACACTTACAATCGAATCAATTAAACCTACAGATTGACCTGCATGAACCCAACCCTCTTCTAAATTACCTAGTTTTGCACCTAGTTTATTCTTATAACCGTTAATGAACGGGAAGAGTTCTTCAAAAGTAAGCGCTCTCTTTTCTAATTGTAAAACATGATCAACATAGTTACTTCTAACAACACGATTTACCCCACCTATGCTTCGCTCCATAATAATCGTGTCTGAGTCCTTCGAGTTAACTAGCAACTGCTTGTAACTCTCGTGAGCGGAGCATTCTTTGGTCGCAATAAAACGAGTACCAATTTGAACGCCATCTGCCCCTAATACAAGAGCAGCTAGCATTCCAGAGCCACTAGAAATTCCCCCTGCCGCTACAACTGGTATAGAAACAGCTTTACTAATTTGCGGAATTAAACAAAATAATGTCAACTCATACGGGCTATTACGTCCCCCTGCTTCAAAGCCTTCACAAATAACCAGGTCTGCTCCTGCTATTTCAGCATTTTTAGCATGCTTAACAGTACCTACAACAACCATCACCTTCATTCCTAATTCTTTGAAAAAAGGAATATATGAACGTGGATCTCCAGAAGATAAACTAACAGCAGATATTTGACCTTTATTTTCTTTTATCACATCAAAGTATTCATTGTATGAAAAATGACCACTAATTGGAATGTTAACCCCAATAGGGAAAGGTGTTTTTGAAACAGCTAATTCTATTTCTTGCCGAAGCTGCTTTGGGCTCAACCCAGAAATAGCTATTTGGCCAAGCCCTCCTTCATTTGAAATAGCAGCAGCTAAATTCCCATCGCCAATTTGTGCCATTCCTCCTTCAATAATTGGATAACGTATATCGAGAAGCTTCGTAACGCGATTTCTTTTTAGAAGAACGTCCATTTTAAACACCCCTAAATTTAGCTGGACGTTTTTCACTAAAAGCTTCTAATGCTTCAACACGGTCTTCTGTAGGAATAATCACTTCGTACGCCTTTGCTTCAATCGCAAGTCCCGTTTTCACGTCAACATTACTACCATAATTAATTGCATACTTTGCTTGGGTGACTGCTAATGGTCCATTTTTCATGATCTCTTCAGCGAGTGCTACCGAACTGCTTTTTAACTCGTAATCATCCACCACTTTATTCAATATCCCAAAACTATAAGCTTGCTCCGCGTTTATTTTTCGTGCTGTTAAGATAAGCTCTTTCGCCCGCGAAGTTCCGACTAAACGGCTTAATCTCTGAGTACCTCCTGCACCAGGAATAATTGCCCAACTTACTTCAGTTAAGCCCATAGTCGCTTTTTTAACTGCATACCGGAAATCACAGACAAGAGCAAGTTCGAATCCGCCACCTAGTGCATATCCGTTAATTGCTGCAATCGTCGGTTGTGGTAGATCTTCAATCATCGTAAATACATCACGAATTTTATTTACATTTCTCCGTACTTCTTTTTCACTTAACGTACGTCTTTCTTTTAAATCAGCCCCCGCACTGAATGCTTTGGTGCCAGCACCAGTAAAAATCACCGCTCTCACTTCTTTATCTAACTTTATTTCTTCTACGATATTTTCAAGGTCTACCAGTGTTTCAAAATCAAAGCTATTTAATTTGTCAGGTCGATTGATTGTGACATACGCTAAATGATTGCTTATTTCTAATAAAACTTTTTTCATGGTATCCCTCAATTTACTTGAAATTTTAAAAACTAGTAGTAGGTACCCTAAGTGTAACTAAGGATTGTTACATATAAAGTTCTCTAAAAGGGTTAATGGCCTTATCTCGCTTGGCTTCTATTTCTTGATCAGGAGCAGGCTCGTAAAGTGATTCAAAGTATCTAACCGCAGGAATTGATATTAGTTGATGTATATTCCAAAATAATTCTCTTGCTTTTGCCCCAGACCACTGAGTTGGTAGTAAATCACGCGGAAAACCTGGGTCTTGAAATAGGAATTTCCTGTATTGATGGACGAGCGTTGTTCTTTCAATAAAACATTCAGTATCTGTTAGCGTGTTATCCATAGCTTTTTCACGTAACTCTTCAAATTTCCGAGTGAATTCCGCAATAAAAATATCGTATTCATTTGAAATAACTTGTAGATTCCATCCTTTGTTAATAATGCTTTCATTATCATGAGAGACGATGGAAGACGAACTAAACAAAAAAACATGATCTTCAATTTTATACGTATTGACCATCTCTAGTACTTGTTCTTCTAATGGATTGGGACTCACCCACGTACTATTAGAAATGGCACCAAATCCGGTCCAGTTTAATTCTTTGCGTATGACATTGCGGAGCTCTCGCTTTTCCTCTGGAAACGAATATGTAAGGATTCGCCACATCCCATCCCACGTTTGGCTTTGAGTCGTATAAACCCTCTTGATCCCATCCTCAATTCTTCGCTTTCCTAGTTCAGTTAAAGAATAATAGCTTTTATTTCTTATTTTTCTTACTTGCAATAAATTTTTCTGAACCATGCGAAAAATAGCTCCCCTTGAGGAAGATTCAGAAACCCCAAATTTATTCATTAACTGAATTAAACTACCAACCCAGACTTCTCCTCCATAATATTGGATGTACTCCCCGTATAACGTAAACATTAAAGATCTTGGTTTCAAAATAATTCACCATCCGTTTATAGATTGTTATTTTTTTCATAACGAAAGACTCCTTTCATTATAGAGGATAGTTATGAATTATGCATTAAACCAAGTCTTAGGGCTCTTATCAGTTGGTGGAACGTTTTCTGTTAAAATAGTTATAACGTCTTTTGGAATGGGTTCAGCTTTAATCTCTTCTGATGTTTGTTTAACCCAGCCCCTAAGTTCATATCCATGCGCCGTTCGAGTTTCTTCTTTGAATACTTCATGCTTTAATTTAATCGTTTTATTGTTAACCTCTTCCACCGTGCTACGTATCGTAATGACATCATCATATAATAACGGTTTTTCAAAGTTGCACCTTGCATCTAATAATGGAACGATGATCTGTCTTTCTTCTTCTAATTTGCTCGGTGATAAGTTACAGCTACGAAAGAATTGATGACCTGCAATATCAAACCATTTAAAATAGTTAGGATAATAAACAATTCCTGCTTTATCCGTATCACCCCAGTTAACAAGCACTTCAATCTCGTTAGTCCTCAAATTAACTCACCCCTTTTTTCCCTGTCCAAAATCCTTCTGGATCAATATCACGAATCACTTCAAGTTCTTCTTTCGAAGGGGCACCTGTTTCTTTTAAATTACTTGAAATTTTTACATTCCATCCTGTATTTTCTTTTACATGATCCACACTAACACTGGGATGAATAGAAATTAGTTCTAATTCTTTGCTTGTAGGAATTGGTCTCATTACTCCTAAAGTTGTAATTAATGCACCGATTCCGCCACGAGGAAGACCTTGTTCCTCACGCCAAGCTCCTCCACTCCCGTATCCAGGAGAAGTGATGTAATCCACTTTCTCTTTAAACCGACGTTTTTCATGATTCATAATGACAAGTAACCTTTTAGAAAGGGAAGCAATATCAGCAGCTCCACCGCTACCTGGTAGTTTAATTGTCGGATTTTCATGGTTTCCGATATAAGAAGTGTTGACATTCCCATATTTATCAATTTCTGCTCCGCCAATAAAGCCGCAATCTACATTTCCCTGTTGCATGAGGTACATCAAATGATTCGTCGTTGTACACCATTGAGCACCGCGAACATTTGGAGTGTCACCCATCGTGTAAAGTAACGTTTCAGATGGAAAATCTCGTACAATTCCACATTCATAAAACCCTACTGCGTTGGGAGCATGTGTTTTTTTAGCTACGGCAAATGCTAACATTGGTAAACGCATACCTACAAAAACAACCTCATGATCTTGAATCTCTCTTGCAGCTGATACAACCATTAACTCTTCTGTTGTATAGTTCAATTTTTTCACTCCTTTCTTTTATTCGGAGGCGTAATTTACCGGTGAAGCTAAATGTTCACCTTTTACTTTTAATTTTTCCATTCTCGTTTGACCGACTAAATCCAAATATTCTTGATGGGACCCTACACTCGTAACCCATTTATTGATCCAATCCGTAAAACCTTCTCTTGTTTTTGTTTCCACATGATATTCATGGAAAAATTCATGATCTCTACCATAATGCCCTTGTATTGGTGAAGGGTGAGAAAAGCCCGGGCAATGAACTACAGATGTCACTTTAAATCCGGGAACCAACACCCGATTGGGATCACTTTCAATTGTTTCCTTATCAACAATTTCCTCCGCTAAGAGAATTACTTTCTTACTGGCGAGTGCTGCGTCTTGCGCAACACCAATATTCCCCCATAAATGCGCATTCCCTTCTTTATCAGCTCTTTGCACGCCAAGTACTGCAACATCAGGGGTTAGAGCATGTACATATACAAGTTTTTCTCCCTCATACTCGTGAATTTTAAAATTTGGATTACTGGATAAAATACCTGTTCCCAAAAGGGATTTTGTTGGTAAGTAAGGTACCCCCATTGCTCCTCCAAGTAAAGCTAAACCTAATGAGAAGTTACTATGGTCTTCAATTTCAATTCTATGAGGTATCTCTTTTTCAATCGAGCGTCGATAATTATGACCTAACCCCGCACTAACATTTCCCGCCCAGGCAGCAGTGATCTTTCTTACACTCCCAGCTCCGATCAACATATCAAATAAGATGTCAGAGATAGGGGCTATTAAAGATAAATTCCTTTTTTCTTGTCTAATGATCTCATGAGCTACTGCAAAAGGAATCATTGGTTCTAAGCAAGCTCCTAAAACAACCGACTCACCGTTGTGAATATGAGTTTCCACTGCTTCTGTCAGAGTTTGTATTTTATCTCTCATGTAACATCACTTCCAATTCTTAAGAAATTGTCACACTGTTTAAAATGACGGTACCGGATTACCGATACCGCCATTTGTTCGCTCAATTACTGACCAGACCAATCCGCTCCACGCTTTTCAATGAAGGCTTGAAGTCCTTCTTGTGCATCTTGCGAACGGAATAATAGATTTTGCAGTTCCCCTTCGTAGCGGATTGCTGCATTTAATGGCATTTCTTTTCCATTCATGATCGATAGTTTAATATTTTGTGCAGCATACGTGGCACTAGATACTACCTTTTCAGCGTATGCTAATGTCTTTTCTTTAATCTCCTCTTGTGGGAAGACACGATCAACCAGTTTAATATCTAATGCTTCCTGTGGAGATAGCGTGTCACCTGTTAGGTTCAAATCAAGGGCTTTTGAATGACCGACTTGACGCAATAGGCGTTGTGTTCCACCTGTGCCTGCTAAAACGCCAAGTGTAATTTCCGGAAGTCCAATTTTCCCAGCTGCATCCCCCATGAAACGAAGGTCACAAGCAAGAGCCATTTCAAGTCCTCCACCTACGGTATGTCCTTCTAAACAAGCAATCCAGACTTGCGGAGAGCGAGCAATTTTATCAAGCGTTTCATTACAGAATAAACAAAATTGCGTTTTAAAGCGTGGTTCTGCTGCTTTTAGGAAATTAATATTTGCACCAGCGGAGAAGAATTTCGGCATGTCACTCATTAACACCGCTACTTTAATTTCTGTATCGAAGCGAATATCATCAATCGCTGCGTTTAACTCTTTGTAATAATCAAGATCATAGGAGTTTGTTTTATTCACATGAATGTGTACTTCCGCGATCCCATTTGCCTTCTTTACCGTAAGGTTCTTTGTACCAGTTTCAATTGTCATTATAAATTCCTCCTAAGTTTTTCGTTATGTTTTTGTTTCTTTCGTAACTAACTCATAATATACATAATGTTTGCACAATTATCAAACTATTAATTCTCTATTTTGAGAGATCACCGCTAACATTACCCAATATATCTCTACTATTCTCTTTTATACTTAGTTTTTTAACGAACGTAAAAAATACATAATTAATATATATAACGGATTCACTTTCTACAACGTCGCTGCATTTCTAAGAATATAAAATCACATTATACCCTGTCTTCTTATTGAAAATGACTTGACAGACTTTTAATAATATTTTATATTACTTATTATTGACGTTAGTTATATAAACGTAATACAATTAGACTGAAGAATTAGGAGGTTTTTAAATGGAGAGTAACAATATACATGACATTACAATTATTGGAGGTGGACCGACCGGTTTATTCGCGGCATTTTATGCAGGCATGCGCAACTCCTCTGTGAAAATTATTGAGAGTTTACCCCATTTGGGTGGACAGTTATCTGCTTTATATCCTGAAAAGTACATTTATGATGTAGCAGGGTTCCCAAAGGTTAGGGCACAGCAACTGGTAGACAACTTATCTGAGCAAGCATTACATTTCAATCCCACTGTTTGCCTTGATCAAATGGTTGAGAATTTAGAGGTATTGGAAGATGGCACTATTCGCCTCACAACAAACAAAGAAGAACATCTTACAAAAACAGTAATATTAACAGCGGGAAATGGGGCGTTTAAACCTCGTAAGATCGAGTTAGAACAAGCTGTAAAGTATGAGACTAGCAATCTTCATTATTTTATAGATGATCTTGAAAAATTCAGAAATAAAAAAGTACTCATTTCTGGGGGAGGGGACTCTGCCGTTGATTGGTCATTAATGTTAGAACCAATTGCCAGTAACGTAACACTTGTTCACCGGCGCGATAAATTCCGAGCACATGAATCAAGCGTAACCGATTTAAGGGAAAGTAATGTTGTAGTTAAAACCCCTTTTGTACCTATTAGCTTAAATGGTGATAACAATCAAATTCACTCAGTCAGCTTAGAGCACAAAAAAGATAGTACGATTGAAATAATAGAAGTGGATGACGTAATCGTAAACTATGGTTTCCTTTCTTCTCTCGGTCCAATGAAAAACTGGGGGTTAAACATTGAAAAAAATTCAATTGTAGTAAATTCTAAAATGGAAACAAATATTCCTGGTGTTTATGCTGCAGGTGATGTATGTACCTATGAAGGAAAAGTAAAGCTTATTGCTACTGGATTTGGAGAAGCACCAACAGCTATAAACAATGCAAAATCATTTATTGATCCAACTGCAAAAGTGCAACCGCTTCATAGTACGAGTGTGTTTGCTTAAAAATATGAATGGAGGCGAATATTTGTGGCAAATTTTACAATGGTTGATAAAGATACGTGTATAGCATGTGGCGCATGTGGGGCTGCAGCCCCAGACATTTTTGATTATGATGATGAAGGCATTGCAGAAGCCATTCTCGATAATAATCAAGGAGTTACAGAGGTTGACAGTGACTTAGAGGATGATTTGATGGATGCTTTGGATGGCTGCCCTACTGAATCAATCCAAGTGTCAGATCAGCCTTTTCGTTCTCATGCAAATATGAAGTAATTTTATTACTTCATTCCTATTAAAAAATCATGTATATTGCTTAGTTTTTTCCGTAAAAAATTTTCACACAAACAAAGGGTGACGGGGTATGTCCCAGTCACCCTTTGTCATTGTCATTATAATTATACTTAAAACTCAGAACACCTCTAAAAATGATACATTACGCCCCCCCTTGATTCTTTATTTTCCTCCTCTTCATCTTCTTCCTCTAGTTCTACGCCTGGCTAAACCAGCACTTATCCGATTATATATCTTCGCATTATCTCAAACAAATTCACCAATCTACCATAAAACTATGCATTGGCAACAAAACTGATACCCACGACAACGGCCGCACCCATTTTCCATCCTTCTTTCTTCCCTGACTCAGGTGATGACCATATAGCTGTCATCGTTCCCGCTATATAAGTACTGTGGAGATAGAACCAGGAAAATACCATTGTTCCCAGGCCAAAGCTGGAAATGCTGCTATTGTAAATTCACGCATTGTTAATATCTCTTACGTAGTCATAGACACGTTCGTAAACCCAACGCCTATTTTTACCTCCATTTTCATTATCCACACCACTTTTTAATATTATTTTATGTGCTATACACACCATCATAATTGCTCACAATTAATCAATGTCGTCAGAGTTAAATTATTTATTAACATAATCTATGAACTTAGAGATAAATACTTGTCTCTAACCTCTATATCAAATTCCTCCGATGCCCCATCAAAAACAACAGTTCCTTTATTTAAAATATAGACGTGGTCAGCTAGATCTGAAGCCATTGCCAAATTTTGTTCAACAAGGAGCATTGACAAGCCATCTTCTTTAAGTTGCTTAATGATTTTAATAACTTCGCTGACCATTAACGGGGATAAACCCTCAGATGGCTCATCAAGTAAGAGTAAATCTGGATTGGTCATAAGTGCTCTACCAATGGACAGCATTTGTTGCTCCCCCCCACTGAGTGTACCACCCATTGATGTTTCTCGTTCTTTTAATCTAGGAAACATGTCAAATATTTTCTTCATGTCCCATCCATCCCTAACAGGTCTGCTCGTCGTCAATAAATTCTCCTTCACTGATAAATTTGGGAAAATCCTTCTACCTTGAGGGACTAATCCAATACCTGCTTTGGAGACTTGGTAACTAGGTAAGGCTTGCATTTCTTTACCATTCAATACAACCGAGCCAGTTTTAGGAGGAACTATCCCCATAATTGAGTGAAGGGTTGTTGTTTTTCCCATCCCATTACGCCCAAGTAATACAGAAACTGAACCTTTCTTCACATGTAATGAAACATCATGTAATATATGACTTTCTCCATAATATGTTTGGAGATGTTGAACATCTAGCATTAGACTTCATCCCCGCTTCCAATATAAATTTTATTCACTTTTTCATCCGCTCTTACTTCTTCTGGGGTTCCTTCTACTAAAACACCGCCATCAAACAAAACGACCATACGATCTGCCAAACCAAAGACCACATCAAGATCATGCTCAATTATCATCAGGGTCAAATCTTTTGGAAGCTTATAAAGCAAGTCAACGATGTAGTCCGTTTCGGATTGTGACATTCCTGCAGTTGGTTCATCTAATAATAAAATAGATGGCTCTGTAGCAACGCCTAGTAAAATTTCAATTTGCCTTTGCTCACCATACGATAGATTCTTAACGATCGCATCCTGCTGATGAGCTAACCCCCATTTCTCAAGAAGTTCATAAGCTTGCTGATATAATTTTGGATATTCCTCAGTTCCGCGCGACTTAAACCAAACAAGTCCAAACCCTTCTTTTCTTTGTAGAACTAAAAGGAGGTTATCTAAAACTGATAACTCGTTCAGTAAATTATTCTTTTGAAATGTTCGAGCCATCCCATTGCGAACTCTTTTATAATTAGGTTGTTTTGTAATGTTTGTGCCGTAGTGGTAAATTTTACCCCGCGTCGGTTCTAAATCACCTGTTAATAGGTTGAAAAAGGTGGTTTTCCCCGCTCCATTTGGTCCAATAATTCCAATTCGCTCTCCTTTATTTACTTCAAGCGAGATGTCCCTTAAAATATGCAATCCACCAAAACTTTTACCAACTCCACTAATCGTCAAAATCTTTTTCTTTTCCTGGTCCAAGTAAAACACCCCTTATCCATTATCACATTCAGGCTACACGTGTTTTCTTTCTTTGTTCGGACTGTTGCTTATTTCCCTTTAACTTCCGGAAAATACTTTCACCTATTCCAACAATCCCTTTCGGAAAGTAAATAACAAAGATAATAAATACAGAACCGACAATTAACATCCATAAATCTGTGTAAGAACTAACAATCGTCTCAAGGGAAACGATTAATGCTGCACCTAGTACAGGACCAAGCATCGTTCCAGCCCCTCCAATTATTACCATTATTAATACAGCACCTGACATTGTCCAATAGACATCACTTGGCGCAATAAAACCATTAAAATATGTGTACAATGCTCCTGCTAATCCTCCTATCCCTCCCGCTATAACAAATGCTAAATATTTATAAAGATTTGTGTGATATCCCATTGATTTCACTCTCATTTCATTTTCTCTTATACCAATTAACACTTGACCAATTGGTGATTTCACAAAAATCCTTAGACATGCATAAGCGATGAAGAAAACAAATAATACTAAATAGAATATAAAAACAGTATTAGAAAATTGGAAATCTCCTAAAGTAGCTCTCGGTATACCGGATAATCCATTAGAACCACCGGTTATAGAAGTTGATTGATAGATGAAAGAGTAAATCATTTGTGAAAAAGCTAAGGTTAGCATTAAGAAATAAAAACCGCTTACTTTCATACAGAATAAACCAATTACTGCAGCCAAAATTGCTGATAATGCAACTGCTAATGCCATCGAGACGATTACATTACTCGAAATATGTTGAGCTACAAGTCCAGCAGTATAAGCACCTACTCCAAAAAATGCTGCGTGACCAAGTGAAACAAGTCCAGTAAAACCAACTAAAATATTTAAACTAAGCGCAAATATTGCTAGAATCAAAATTTCAGTTAATAGGTTCATATGAAAGAGTGAAAGAATAAAAGGGGCTAAACCTAAAGCAACAATAGCTATAAGAAATTTCGATAAAGTATTTTTCATGTTTAAGCCACCTTCTTTCCTAATAAGCCATTCGGTCTAAACACCAGGACAATTGCCATTAACCCAAATATAAGAAACATACTAAACTCTGGAAAAATAAATCGACTAAACGTTTCTACAGTTCCAACAAGCACGCTCGCAACTAATGTACCTGTAATTGACCCAAGTCCTCCAATAACTAATACTACCAAAGCAAGAATTAACGTTTGAAACTCCATACCTGGATAAATCCCTAGAATTGGGGCTGCAACAACTCCTCCAAAACCTGCTAATAGTCCTCCAAAAACAAATACAATTGTAAAAACTAATTTTATATTAATGCCAAGTGCTCCAATCATCTCTTTGTCGCTCAAACCTGCTCGTATAATCGCTCCCCACCGTGTTTTGTCTTGAATCAACCATAGTGAAAGGGCTAATGCTGACCCCACAAAGATGATAACTAAGCGGTATACAGGAAACGTTTGTCCAAAAATTGAGACGGAACCAGTTAAGATAGTTGGCACTGTAATTGATAGAACGTTCGACCCCCATATAAGTTTTGCAATATCATGTAATACATAGGCTAAACCAAACGTTAATAACACTTGTGATAAGTGCCCCAGATGATAGGTAGGGCGGAGCAACGTTCGCTCCACCACTAATGCTAATAATGCAACTACAACCGGGGCAATAAATAAGGCAAGCCAGAAACTTTGTGTATATGTTACTGTTAGTGAATAGCCAATATACGCTCCAAACATATATAGAGAACCATGAGCTAAGTTCAAAACTCCTAAAATGCCGAATACAAGTGAGAGACCACAAGTAACGATAAACAAGAGTAGACCATACGATACACCATTAACTAATTGTGCGCCGATTATATCCACGATAAAACTCCTTCTTTAATTTTCTATTATTCTCCTTGATCTTGAACTGCATCAATACTTTGAACAACGTTATTTTCTGTTCTTTCACCTTCTATAACCGTTTCAGTAATGTACATATTTTGGATGATATGATGCGTTTCTTTATCAAATTCAATTGGTCCACGTGGACTTGTAAATGAAACATTTGAAATTGCTTCTACTATCGCTTCTGGATTAGATGCATCCCCTTCTAAACTTTTAGTAGCTTCAACGATTATTCGCGCAGCATCATATCCTTCTAAAGACTCAATTGTCGGACGTCTGTCATAAGCTTCTTCGTACGCTTCCACAAACGCTTGATTTTCTTCTGTTTCTATACTGTAGTCCCAAAAGGTTGATGCAAAGACACCTTCGGCTGCATTTCCAATTGTTTCACGTAAGTCTTCAGCGACTAACCAACCTGAGCCTATTAGTGGCATTGTGTCTTTCAATCCATACTCCTCATATTGCTGAACAAAACGAACTGCATCACTTCCAGCAAAAAATGCATACACTCCGTCTGCATCTTCTCCACCAATCGTCGTTAAGTAAGACGCATAGTCATTGTTACCTAAAGGTGGATATACTTCACCGACAACTTCACCACCGGCTGCAGTATACGCTTCAATAAATGCAGATGAAACTTCGCGTCCAAAAGCGTAATCTGCTGCGGCAATATATATTTTTCCCCCGATGTTTTCATACGCCCACTCACCCATTGAGTGACCAATTTGCCAAGATGAGAATGAAGATCTCCAAATATAATCACTGCGTTGTTCTCTCGTTAAATCATTTCCTCCCGCGTGTGAGGCCAAATATGGCAGTTGATTAGAATCTACTTCATCACGAATCGCGTATGCAACAGCAGTACTTACTGCACCAGTTAAGATATCAATATTATCCTGATCCATTAATTTTCGAATTCTTCGTAAACCAACTTGCGGATCTGCTTCTGTGTCCTCCTCTATTAACTCGATCGTTTTCCCTGAAACTTCCCATTCAATGCTATCAAAATAAAGTTTCATTCCATCCGACAAATCATTTCCCAATGATGCATAAACGCCTGAGAATGGAAGAATTGAGCCAATTTTAATTGTCTCTCCCTGTTCATCATTAGCTTGTTGTTCTGTTTCATTACCAGCATTATTTAAATTAGATTCATTAGAACTAGACTCTATAGCACTGTCTCCACAAGCTGAAAGAAATAGTAACGCAAAAGTAAAACTAAAAACTAATAATATTCCCCTTCTCATATCCAACACCCCTTTAGCTTTTTTTGCAATCGCTTTCAAAAAACTACTGTAGCCCCCTTTTTTTGTATTCTTAATATTATGATATATCTGATATTGTTTTATTTCAATACTTTTTTTAAACTACCGTCTATAAAAACAAATAAAAAGTTATTCTCTCATTTAATAATATACTGTATAATAGGTTTTACATCACTTTTAGTTTCTATATTTAATACGTTCGTTATTATAACGTTATATGACTTGTTAAGTTCTTATTCTAATATTCTCTCAAGAAAGGGTGAACTAATTGATAAAAGTAAAGAAGGAAAACCATGAAATTTACCCAATTATTGTATCCAATAGCTCTAGTTTAAAAAGTATAAACTTCTTTTTGATTAAATCTAATCAGTCACTAACTTTAATTGATGCTGGTTTAGAAACATCCGATTGCCTCGATGCACTAGTAGATACTCTGAATCGTAACGGACTTACCATAAAAGATTTAACAGAGATCATACTAACCCATCATCATATTGATCATGTAGGTTTAGTCGATCAAGTGGTTTCCCTCCATCCAATTCCTGTGTATGTTCATCCTGTGTCAATTCCCCGTTTAAAAAGGGATAATGACTTTCTTGAAATGAGAATTGACTTCTTTGCCAATTTATATGAACAAATGGGTTGTGACGAGTCTGGTTGGAAACAAATCAACTATTTAAAACAATCGTTAGAGAACAATAAACATAACTTTATCCAAGCAAATCTTACACCCTTAAAAAATAATCGTATAAATGACTTTGACATTATTCATGTTCCCGGACATGCCCCTGACCAAATCGCACTCTATGATAAAACAAGAAACTGGTTGATCTCAGGTGATCTATTAATTAATCACATTTCAAGCAACGCTCTGGTTGAACCCGATCACCATGGAAAACGTATGTTTACACTAATTGACCATATGAATTCTTTAAAAAAGTGCCAGTCTTTACCTATCGAAACTGTTTTCCCTGGGCACGGTATATTGATAGAAAACCCCATCGAAATAATACAAAAAAGATTAGATAGTGTTGTTGGAAAAGCAGTTAAGCTAAAAACTCTCATTCAGCAAGGTCACTCCACAGCAGATGACCTCGCTCAAGCCTTTTACAAAAAAAGCTATGAAAAACAATTTTCTCTTGTTATGTCTGAAATTATTGGTCATTTAGATTATTTAGAGGTAGAAGGAGAAATTGAGAAGACTTTTGCGGGAGGCGTTTGGCAATATTCGATATCATAGAAAAAGGTTAGAGATTATCTACTATTAGGTGGTTCATGGTCTTGTATTAATATTACCTATAGTTAATATGAGCTTACCCCTCTGGATAAGATATAACAAAATTACCACTTATATCTTAAATAAACTTAGTGTCTTTTTATCTATTTTATTGCTTTATTATCATCGAAGTTGTTTGGAAGAATGACCGCTCGCTTTCCGTTGGATGACCCGCTAGACTCCTTGAGCAAACGAACGCTCAGTGGAGTCTCAATTCTTCCACAGGAGTCTCGCCGATTCTTCCCAAACAACAATTTTTTATAAAGTCAGTTTACATAACCGTTATTGTTTCTGATAAAAGGCTTGAAGAAGCAAATAAACACCAACCATGTAGAAAGACTTTCTATGTTGACTTTCTCTTTTGAAAAAAGAGGAAGAGACACGATCTTTTTCCCGCGGAAGCTGAGAAGTTGCCCGTGGAAAACGTCCGCTTAAAGCGGATTCAAGCCCTTCTATTCGAAGGTAAACAATTATCTCTATAAAAGACCACATTCCCCTTAAGAAAACATCGTCCTAATCTATGCTTTCTTAACGTATAAAATAAGACAACATATAAATTTTGATACTATTAAAAAGACTGATAAGATTATTTCCTCATCAGCCCTTGAAAGCGAACCTACTTTTTCACTTAAAAATACGATCACCTAAAAAGGAAACGGTCGTGGTTTTTTTTGAACCGAAATCCAACGTACTGTTGTAAATTCTTCCAATGACCAATCCCCTCCATAACGACCTAGCCCTGAAGACTTCTCTCCTCCAAAAGGAGTATTTGGTTCACAATTTACACTCTGGTCATTTACGTGAATCATCCCAGTATGGATTTGCAATGCAACATCTACACCATTTTCAAGATTACTAGTAAAAATTGAACCACTAAGACCAAAATCACTGTCATTAGCTATGCTAATGGCCTCCTCTTCACTATCTGCAGGTAAAATAGCTGCAACAGGACCGAACAATTCATCTTTTGCTACAGCCAATTTGTTTGTAACATCCTTTAATATTACAGGCTCCATAAGATTACCGGTTATTTTCCCTCGCTGCACACATGTTGCTCCCTCCTTAATAGATTCTTCGATCCATGATTGAATTTTGTCTACTTGATTTGAATTAATAAGGGGACCAATAAATACATCGGCATCAATAGGATTACCTGCTTTAAGCATCTTCGTTTTTTCGGTGAATACCTTTACAAATTCATCATAAATTTTTTGATGTACTATAATTCGGTTTAATGACATACAGATTTGTCCTTGATGAAGAAACTTCCCATAGACCGCGGCACTTGCTGCTTGTTTAACATCTGCATCCTCAAGTACGATCATGATGTTGTTTCCACCTAGCTCAAGTGCAACACGCTTCAAATTAGCCCCACACAATTCTCCAATGTGACGCCCAGCTTTGGTTGAACCTGTAAAAGAAATGACATTTGGAATTGAGTGTTCAACAAAAGAATCTCCAATCTCAGCTATCTCTGTTACAACGACATTTAAGAGACCTTTTAAACCTGCTTCTTCAAGAATACTTGCAATGATCAAACCACCTGATATAAAAGTTTGTTGGTCCGGTTTTACTACGACTCCATTTCCAACTGCTAAAGCTGGTATAATGGCACGCATAGATAAATAGAGCGGGAAATTAAATGGGCTAATTACCCCTACAACACCAACCGGCAGACGATAAATCCGATTTTCTTTATCAGGTATTCTGAAGGTACCACTTCACTTTTCATGCGCAACGATAATGTTGCTAACCCTTGAATATCAGCTAAAACTAATCCAATTTCAGCTTGCGCTTTTGCGTGGCTGCTACCTGTTTCAGCGACAAGGGTTTCAATGATTTCCGCTCTACGACTTTCAATAACCTTAGCTGACTTTTTTATAATTGCAGCACGCTTATCTGGGGACGTCTTTTGCCATATCTTTTGAGCAAAACTAGCTTCTGTGTATGCTCTATCAATGTCACCAACAGATGCTAATTGTATTTTAACTAGTTCCGATTGATCAAACGGATTCTGATTGCTATACATATTTTTACTTGTACCTATTTGCCATTCTCCACCAATATACTGTTTTGATTACTCACTAAATGTTGTTGCAGTTGTCATACGTTTGTCTCTCCTTTCTAATCCATTTTTATAACGGGTTTAATTGTGGAACCATTTTTAGAATCTTCAACCGCTTGATTGATTTCTGCAAAATCATAGAATTTGATCAATTTATCAAATGGAAATTTCCCTTGTTTGTAAAGTTCAATCAATTGAGGAATAAAGACACGTGGAATACTATCTCCCTCAACTACACCAGTGATTGTTTTATTCGCTAATAGCAAATCGTTAACATCAATTTTTTCTTCTCTACCGAGTGCGGGTGCACCAATTTGGCAAACAGTTCCTCTTAAACCCAGCGAATCTACAGCTTGTCTTAATATACCTGGAACACCTGCTGTTTCAACTGCATAGTTCACACCACTACCTAATTTTCATAATTTCTTCAGGTACATTTACACCAAGTGCATTTACTATATGAGTAGCACCTAATTCCTTTGCTAATTCAAGCCTATTTTCATGAATATCGACAGCAATGATCGTCCCACAACTTATCGCTTTCGCTGCCATTAGCGCACTAAGTCCAACGGCTCCTGCTCCAAACACCGCAATACTTGAACCAGTTTCTGGTTGTAATCTATTTAAGACTGCACCACTTCCAGTTTGAATTCCACATCCGAGCGGTCCAAGTAACGCTAAGTCCACTTCTTTATCGACTTTAACAACATTGCGTTCGTTAGCTACTGTATAAGTTCCAAACGAAGACTGACCGAAGAAGTTAGATAACCCTTCATTATCATGGTTATGATGACGACACGTCCCATCCTCCATTTTCCCTACAAAATTTAGGTCAAAAAAACGTTCACAAACATACGGATGCCCCGACAAACACTGTGAACATTTGCCGCAATGTGCAAATCCCATTACAACATGATCTCCCGGTGCTAATGAAGTTACACTCTGACCTACTTTCTCAATAATCCCTGAACCCTCATGTCCTAAGACAGCAGGTAAGGGAACTGGGTATTCTTGATCACGTGCAACCATATCTGTATGACATATACCTGATGCAACAATACGAATAAGGACTTCTTCTGCTTTTGGCTCATCTAGATTAATCGTTTCAATATTAAATTTAGCCCCTTTTGATTTAGTGACAGCAGCCTTGATTTGCATTTAAATTACTCCCAAAATATATTTTTTTGATTTTTGATATTCTTCTAGATGAATCTACTAATCACCTCCTCACAAAACTATGATAACGCTTTCAATTATTGCGCATAAAACTACTCACGCTATAGTTTATACTCCTATGACACTCTATATTTTGAGGTACAAGTGCATAAGATAAAATTGTGAATATTCCTAATATTATAATACATCTAATATTGATTTCATCAACACCTTTTTATTACTTCCGTTTAAAAAACGAATGATCATTTGATCTTTTCATACACCGCTCAAGTCTGTTACGACAAAAAGTTTTCTCATGTCATGTCTGGAATTTTTAGTCATTTAGGTTATTTAGAGGTAAAAAGAGAAGTTGAGAAGACTCTTATAGGAAGGGTTTGGCAATATTCGATTTCATAGAAAAAGGTAAGGATTTTCCACTATTAGTAGGTTCGTGGTCTTCTTATTGCTATAAGCTTATAGTTCATGAGCTTTTACATGGATTTTTATTAATAGAAGTAATTTAATTTCCGATGATATACATGATAAAAAAGACTGATAGGAATATTCCCTTATCAGCCAGTTGAAAGCGAACCTTAACCTCAATTTGAAAGACCCGGTTATGTAATTCAAAAAATGTTGAGATAATCATAAGTTTTTGTCTCTGATAAGCTTTGATAAAAGATAACCAATACAAGCAAGAAAATAGTGAATTCTTTTCAGAGTTACTTCTCTTCTTTGACCATCTTCTATTCTCTAATCTCTTTTAATACGTTATTAATTATATACATAGAGTCCCATTTATAACCAGAAATAGCAATAAGAGCTGGAGGTTGTGGAAATAACCTTTGATTAATTTCCGAGGCTGATAATCCATTTCCATTAAGGTCAAGGATATCTGACCTTACGTTTTCCAAGTAATCCAATTTCTTTTGAATTACTAGTTTTCCATCCTGAATGTATCCCGCGTGGCTGCAAAATATTCCCTTAAAATCATATGTTAGAACCTTTCTTAAGGATAAAATCATTGCATATATCGACTCTTCCGGCAGAGCTCCTTTTAGTTTTGAAGTAATAAATAGATCACCGGAAAATAAGACCCCTGTTGTTGTATTCAAAAGCACTATATGATCTTTTGAATGTCCTGGTGTGGATATCACTTTCCAAGAGTTATTCCTAGACCTAATAATATCTTTAATCGGAAGTGCAATAAATCCTTCCCTTTGTCCCCAAAATTCTTTTCTAAATCGAGGATATTCACTAACGTTTAAACATTCATTAATAGAATGATGATTAATATAGATAGGACATTTAAGATTTTGTTGGATCCAAGGAGCACATCCCGTGTGGTCCTCATGGTAATGAGTAAGTGCGACAAAATCAATTTCGTTTCTTTTGAAAAATGGAATGTATTCATGAAGTAATGACACAGGACCTGTGTCTATTAACATAGAATCTATTAAAAACATATTGACTGCCATAGGTACTCCTTTTAATTTCACGTGTCCTTTCACACAAGTAACATTAGAATGAGAGGTTACTTCTATCATTTCGAGCCCCTTTTCCTTCCTTTTTTTATAGATCTTGTTCAAAGGGTAAAAATAACTATTTTTGTCCAATTTTTTATATCAATTGATTTGAATTAAAATTGAAAAGACTGTAAAGTTTATATGCCATCATTAATTCAAATCTCATCTCAGCATCATCTAAATCAATTTGTATCAGTTCTAATACTCGCTCTAGTCGGTACTCTAAAGTACTGCGATGAATAAAAAGTTGTTTTGATGCATTACTTAGACTTCCATTATTATTTAAATAGACTTGCAATGTTTCAAATAGATTAACGCTATTATTCATTGAATACTTTAATAGCGGTCCTAAGTGTTTTTTAACAAATAATTCAGCTGCTAATTGATCGCTCGTATTATTTAAGATTGTGTAAGACCCTAGATCATCGTAAAATGAAAACCCTCCTTGAAGATAACGATGAGAAACCACATTTTTCGTCTTTACTGATTGAACGTAACAATAGTAATAGTCCTCTAATTTGGCTGTTTTCCCTCCTATTCCTAAATAGATTGTTGTTTTCATTCTTTCCTTAGTCACTAAGGTTAGCATTCTTTGATGAAGTTTTTGCCAATAGTCCAACTTGCCTTTGTCTCCTATCGTCTTAACAATTAAAATAAATTCATTATCCTTCCGTGTTAAAATAATGGACGAATCATATAATGAAAGGCTAGTCTTAATTTGATCCCAAAGCCATGTTCTATAACTTTCTAGAACAACTACATTTGTTTCTTCTTGACCATTGATTTCTAAAGACATTGTTGCAATTTGATGAGGTTCTAATACATCCCAATTGATTAGTGTCGCGTATTGAATTAATTTTTCTTTATCATCTATTTTTTTAGAGAAAAGCTGATTAATAAAGCTTTCTTTAACTTGTTCTTTTGCATCGAGTACTGATTTCTGTTTAATGAACTCAATGGCATAGACATTAAGCGCGTAATCAAGCGTTAATCGTAACACGCGGTCTATCGTTCTATTAGGTAAACTGATAACTAAATAGCCCAATGTGTCTCTCCCGCCAGTTATAGGCCATACCGCACATGGAACACCCCTATCCTCATACCTATTTAGCCAAAACTCTCGTGAATTAAGCTGCGTGATACGCTGCTTTTGTTCTATTACTTTTTTTTCAATAATAGATTGTAAATTTTTATCTTCATATTTAAAATAACTAGACATTGGCTTTAAAAAACGATCGTACAGTAGGATAGAGCTTTCTAACATCGAACTAATTGTTTTTGAAATATCATTTAAATCCTCACCCTGCACTGTTTTTTTTACAAGTTCTTGGTGATGTTCCATGAGTCGTTCCATTCTCTTTTTACTTTCAAATTCCAATTCATAAAGTCTTGCATTTTCTATCTGCATCGAAACAAAAGCAGATACAAATTTCAAAAATTCCAAATCGTCATCTGAAAATTGTTCGTTCTCGTTTTTACATACATAAAGCACACCTATTGTCTTCAAATTTACACTTAAGGGAACCGTTAATTCATTGCATCCCGGTATTTCAAC
Organism: Salipaludibacillus sp. CF4.18; assembly: GCF_051262595.1. NCBI lineage: Bacteria > Bacillati > Bacillota > Bacilli > Caryophanales > Bacillaceae > Salipaludibacillus > Salipaludibacillus sp. CF4.18. Next base: position 51,933 of record NZ_JBIMEV010000011.1, on the reverse strand, counting down.
AGCGGGGAAGTAATTATCTATAGGAAAATTTGTATCTACAGATATATTTTCGGATAAGGTAACAGAGCCATAAAATGGTGGGTGAAAACTAAAACAACTGTTTGGTTCATCAAACAAATACACCATAGCGCCTTTTGCTTGAGTGCCTTTACCAGCTCGTTCCACAATTTTCTCAATCAAATCCTCTATAGTAGAACCTGGATATATGTTTTCTCTAATCCATTCAATTCCTTTAATTTTCCGCTTTTGTTTTTCCTTCTCTTTGGCCAAATCGATTGCAACTGCTACATCATGTCCAAACTCCACGAAAATTTTCTCTGCTTCTATAACCAATGGTATAAAATCACGAAACCCAATGACACAAAGACCAATTTGTTTCTTATTATGATTCAGAGGCACAGTAAACCATGTTAAAATTTCCTCTTTTTCCATAGCTTTTCTAAAACTACATGGAAATGTCTCTTGTTGATCATTAGGCCCCCAAAGAGCATCCTCTAAAAGATTAGCCGAGCAATCTTCTACGTCCAACCTTAAGGTCTTCTCTATAGTAAACTCTTCGCCAATCCATACTCTAGGAATTAATTTATTATCTTCTTTTAAGATGACTCCAACTAAATCACAGGTAAATTCCTTATAAAATGATTCTAACAAGTAATTCAGCGTTTCTTCTAAAGTATCAAACTTAATTAATTGACGAGTAATGCTTCTTAGGTGCGTGTTGATTTTTTGCTTTAGTTTTTCCTGTTTAACGTTCAGATCCATTAAAAACGCCCCTTTTTATGAATCACTGCATATGTATGAAAAATCAGCTTGGAAGAACTCTCACAAGCTGGTTTTTACTATAAACGAAATAGTCTGACTATCAAAATAAACTTTAATATTTATCATTTAGCTTATCTTTTTGTCATTTGATTCTTTATCTGTTTGATCATCTTCTTTTTTAAATATGGTTGTTTTTTGGATAACGAAGTATAGAACAAGTCCGATAACAATTGCATACGATGCACCATATGCAAACAAGACAATAGCCATTATCCCTGCTACACCACGTTCAGTATTATCTTTAAGCTGTTCAATACCAATCGAGATACATAGATAACCGGTAATTAGTAATGTTAAAGACAACGCTATCGGTAAAACAGGTTGGAAAAGGGTAACTAATGGTAACAATATAGTTGCTAATAGCATTGCCATAATTAGTGAAGCCGTACCTGAATATATAGAGTCCATTGCATTGCGTCCATATTTATACCTTTCAAGTACAGAAGCTGTACCAGCAGTAAAAATTGGACCAGCTAGTCCTGGATGAGGTGCAAACAGGGCATGGATAAAATTACGAATAAATGTAAGCGTATGCATATTACTCAAGCTCAAATGAACCTTCTCATCTTTTCTAAATTCACTTGCTTTTTGGAATAATGAAGTTCCAACAACAATATCTCCATAAGCGATAATATAAGCAAGTAAAGCGGTTGGAATCGCCATTAAAATAATACTTAAACTTGGAAAACCTACTACAAATGGTGTAAAACTCCATAATTCAGCAAAATTAGGAACAACAATTCCCCATTCAATATTTGGTGCAGGGTATTCTCTCGTCACCCAACCAATAATAACAGCAACAATAATCGCTGGCATGATTCCGTAATTTCCGATAAACTTTGCAATTTTATTCGTTTTATAAAGTCTTTGGAACGATTTCGAGAACATAATGTAAAAACATACAAGTGAACCAATGATTAAAGAAATAGGTGTACTAGCCAATCTTCCACCTTCAATAATTTCGCCATGAATAGCAGCAATACCTGCACCAATTAAAATTCCTGCTTTTAATGAATTCGGTAATTTAGTAACAATCGCTTTCCCCAAACCAGTTATTCCTAAGATTAAGAAAATAAATGCAACTGATAGTTGCAAAGCAACGAGAGCTTTTACTGCATCAGGTCCTGGTTCAAAATTACCTAGAAAAATAATAACTAAAGGGATGGCTGCAGTGATAAAGCCTGGTACTAACGGAATACCCATAATGGGTCCCATAAGCATTGTTATAAGATAAATAACTGCTACAGCTAAGGCCGCATCATAGGAAAAACCAACATAATTTTGTAACAACGGGATAACAGCTAAGCCTATTGAAAACAATACAAAACCTTGTATTAGCTCCGGAGTCTCGAGTCGAAAATGAACAAAAGGCAATCGAATTTGAAATGGTCCTAATTTCCAATACGGTTGTTCTTCTCCATCTTTACGCTTATAAAGTGCCATGTTTTTTCCCCCTTATTATTATAAAATAAACTCAAAGTATAATTATTGGAAACGTAACTATCACACTTGAAACTTGTTAAGAAAGAAGCTCCTTGGCTATTAGAACTCGTTGTATTTGGTTCGTCCCTTCATAGATCTGCATAATCTTGGCATCCCTAAAGTATTTCTCGACAGTATATTCTCGGATAAACCCATACCCTCCAAGTATTTGTACAGCATCAGTTGTGACTTCCATAGCCGTATCAGATGCAAAGCATTTTGCAAATGAAGCTTGTTTTATAGATGGTTTACCATCTTGAAGCAATCCCACTGCCTTATGAACCAGAAGTCTTGATGCTTCTATTTTCATTGCCATATCAGCTAACATAAATTGAATCGCTTGAAGTTGAGCAATGGGTTTTCCAAACTGTTTACGCTCTTTCGCATATTTGATTGATGCATCCAGGGCAGCTTGTGCAATTCCAAGAGCTTGAGCGCCTACCATCGGTCTAGCATTCATAAGACCTTTCATAAAGATTTTAAAACCTTCACCTTCTTCACCAATTCTGTTCATCGCCGGTACTCGAACACATTCAAAGATAACAGATGCTGTATTCGATGCACGTAAACCTAGCTTTTTTTCTTTCTCCCCAATACTAATCCCAGTTAGATCGCGGTCAACTATAAATGCTGTAAACCTTTTTGAGGAACTGTCATCTTTTACGGTAGCTAAAACTACAAAAAAGTCAGCATAGCTGGCATTAGTAATAAAACACTTTTCACCATCTAGAATATACTCATCTCCATCCTTTACAGCTCTAGTGGCTAGAGAGCTTACATCACTTCCTGCACCGGGCTCTGTCAAGGCAAAGGCGGCAAACTTACCCTCTTTCGTAAGTTTCGTTAGATATTTCTTCTTTAATTCTTCACTAGCCCCTACCAAAATCGGATAGGAGGAGAGTGAGTTTGCTTCTAAACTTGTTGCGACAGCTGCACAAGCTTTTGATATCTCTTCAATAATCAGCGCATGTGAGATCTTATCAATCCCAGGGCCACCGTACTTTTCGGGAATTGCTAAATTGCTAAGACCGTACTCGTGTAGTTTTTGCATGATAGGCATCGGAAATGTTTCTTCTTCATCATATTTACTTGCAAAAGGAGCAATCTCATTAGAAGCAAAGTCTTTTGCTAACTCTTTTATGGCTACCTGTTCTTCTGTTAACTGATAACTCATCATCTCACCTCTATATATTCAAATAAATTTTAATGCTTCTATTGTTCTTGCAAGTAGGATACAACCTTCACGAGTAAATGGAGCATGAATAGTGTCTTTTGTTGTAAAGAGGTAGTCTCCTCTCTCTAACGAATATTTACCTATTCTGCATGAACCCTCAATTACAAATACCTCTTCATCCGCAGGATGATCGTGTAACGGAAAGGAGCTACTCGGTTCCATTTTAATTAGAACGGTACTACCTCCTTCTTCAAATTTATAAAGCGTCTTTATGAACACACCTTCATAAGGGAGAGGTTTCCATTCTTTATTTGCTGAAACATATCGACTTTCTTTCATATCTTGTGAATTCATCTATATTCCATCCTTTCTAAGCTTACAGTTAATAGAGAAATTAACGTAATTCGTTTTTCAGCACTTCTATTAGATGTTCTTGAAGAGCCACCTTTTTAATTTTCCCACTCGCTGTCATAGGAAGTTCTTCAACGATCAACACTTTATCAGGTACTTTGTAATCTGCAATTCTTGTCTTAATAAAATCCATTAAATTTTTCTCATCAGCTTGAGCAGACGATTTTAACTTAATACAAGCACATGTGACCTCACCTAAAACGGTATCTGGCAATCCAACAATCGCAACCTCAAGAACATCCTCATGTGTATAGTAGATTTCTTCAATTTCACGAGGATAAATATTGTATCCACCACGAATAATTAGCTCTTTCTTACGGCCGACAATTCGAAGGTAATCACGGTCATCAAGAGTGCCAAGGTCTCCTGTATAAAACCAGCCATTCTCGTCTAGCGCTTCCGCTGTCTTATTAGGCATATTATAGTATCCTTTCATTACGCCGAAACTACGACACGCAATTTCACCTACTTCACCAACAGCTAAATCCTCACGCTCTGCATTTACAATTTTCACCTCTGCACCTGGAAGTGCTTTCCCGACTGTTTCTGCACGAACAATGTCATTATCATCAAACTTTGTCATAGTTAATGTTGGCGATGTCTCACTAAGTCCGTATGCAACTATAATGTCACATCCCATATCAGATCGTATTTTTTTTACTATCTCAATCGGACACGGTGCTGCTGCAACGAGTCCCGTTCGTAAGGATGACAAGTTATACTTTGAGAAGTCTTGATGGTTCAGCTCTAAAATAAACATTGTTGGGACTCCGTGCTTTACTGTTATGCCTTCGTCTTGAATAACTTCTAAAGCTTCTTTTGGTTTATACTGATCCATTAAAACCATTCTTGCAGAAGAAGCAATTGTACTTATGATACTCGGGACCATTCCAAACACATGAAACACTGGTACCGCCACTAAAAAAACATCAGCAGGTGTACACTTCATTTCTTCAGCAGAAATCACTCCTGTTTTCACGACATTTGAATGGGTCAACATCGCTCCTTTTGGCGCTCCGGTTGAGCCAGATGTATAAAGTATAGAGAAGACATCTTCTTCAGGCTTAATGACCACAGGATTAAAGGTAGAGTCTTTTCCTGCTTCAACCAAATCTTCGTAGTTTAGCAACCCTTCATATTCATACCTTACCGTAATCAACATCTCTAAGCTCTTTATTGTCTGCTCTGCATGGATAAATTGTTTAGCGTGAGTAATTCCACTGAATTCTTTTGTAAAAAAGGCAACTCTCGCTTCAGAGTTCCTGAGGATATACTCTACTTCCTCCGTTCGGTAACGGGTATTAAAGGGGACGATAATTGCACCTAAGTGGGAAATAGCCATATAAATAACGACAAATTCATTCCAATTAGGCAAACAAACCGCTATTTTATCCCCTTTTTTAATCCCTTTTCTTTGTAACGTTGAGGAAAGGCTGATCGATTTTTCCCAGAGATCTTTGTATGACATTCTTGAGATACCATCAAAAAGGACTTCCCGCTCCGGCCCATTTTCGACAGCGCTTTCAAGCAATTGAGAAATGCTTAAATAACCAAGTTCTCTATGCATATAATCATCCCTTTTTATTTTTATATAACTTCCCATATTGCAGCAATTCCTTGGCCGCCGCCAATACATAATGCAGATGCTCCATACCTTTTGTTCCTTCTCTTTAACTCATAAAGTAATGAAAGACTGATTCTAGCTCCACTTGCCCCGAGTGGATGCCCAAGCGCAACAGCCCCTCCATTAACATTTCCGATTTCTGAGTTAAAACCTAGTTCTTTTTGACACGCAAGGTATTGAGCAGCGAAAGCTTCATTAATTTCAATCAAATCTAAATCATCAATACTTAAATTTGCCCGCTCTAATGCTTGACGAATGGCTGGCGCTGGTCCGATACCCATATATTTTGGCTCTACCCCAACAATTCCCCATGAGACTATGCGTGCTAGTGGTTTAAGATTTCTCTTTTGTGCATATTCACTTGATGCTAAAACTAACGAAGCCGCGCCATCGTTAATCCCACTTGCATTTCCTGGCGTAACAACTCCGTTCTCTTTAAAGCGAGCTGGTAATTTACTTAGCTTTTCCGTGGTTGTATCTCGTGGATGTTCATCTTGATCAACCACCTTATCCCCTTTTCGACTTTTTATCGTATACGGGACAATTTCTTCAGAAAAATAGCCTTTTTCAATTGCATGTATTGCTTTTTGATGACTATTAACTGCAAACTGATCGATTTCCTCACGAGATATTTCATATTTTTCTGCAAGATTTTCGGCAGTGATTGCCATAGAACACTTTCCATAAGGGTCGTACAACGCTTCCCATAAATAATCTTCCATCGGCGCCTTGCCAAGCGGCACTCCCCAACGTGCTCCTCTAACCACATGAGGAACTTGGCTCATATTTTCTCCCCCGCCAGCTAATGCAACAGATCCTTCATTTAATTGAATGGATTGAGCTGCATTCACTATTGCTTGTAGGCCTGAACCGCATAAACGGTTAACCGTTAATCCAGGAACATGCTCTGGGATGCCAGATTTTAAGCCAACATGCCTTCCCATGTAGATAGCATCGTTGCTAGATTGAATAACGTTACCCATTATAACTTGATCTACCTCTTCTGGTTCAATGGCTGAACGTTTCATTGCTTCTTTCGCAGTAGCTGTAGCTAAGTCAATCGCCGATACATCGCGAAAGGAGCCTCCGAATTCTGTAAACGCTGTCCGTGCACCATCGATTACAACAATTTCTTTATTTACCATGAGTCTCATCCCCTCCCTATCTACCAGTGAATTCTGGCTTTCTTTTATCGATGAATGATTTCATACCTTCTTTACGATCTTCGCTTGCAAATGCATTTCCAAAGCATGCCGCTTCAAGATCTAACCCAGATTGCAGATCAATGCTCCCCCCTTGATTAACAGATTTCTTTAACATTTGCATAGCTATGCTTGGCTTTTCAGCTAATTCTCTCGCCCATCTTGTTGCCTCGGAAATCAGTTGATCCAGCTCAACTGATTTATTCACAAGACCAAATTCAACTGCTTTTTCCGCATCAACCATCTCACCAAAAAATAGCAATTCCTTGGCTTTTGAAGGACCAATCAGACGAGGTAAACGTTGTGTGCCTCCACCACCTGGGATAATACCTAAATTAACTTCCGGTAATCCGAATTTTGTATTTGACGAACAGATTCTAAAATCACATGCAAGTGCAAGTTCGCACCCTCCACCTATAGCCAATCCATTTACAGCCGCAATGACAGGTTTACTAATCCCATCCACCTTGTCATAGGCAAGTCTAGAGATTCTTGACATTTCTAGCATTTCTGCCCCATTCAAATTCATCATTTCTTTTAGATCCGCTCCTGCAGCAAAAGCACGGTCCCCTTTACCTGTAATTATAATAGCCCGAACAAGAGGGTTTTTCTCTAATTCTTCGAAAAGAACAGAAATTTCTTGATATAACTGTGTATTCATCGGGTTATAAGGAGGACGGTTTAAATAAACCGTTGCTACGTGATTTTCATCCAGATTATAATCTAAAGTTTCCATATCTCCATCTCCTTTTACTTGTTGTTGTAATCGTACCATCCTGCTCCCACTTTTTTCCCAACTCGACCAGCTCTAACAAGATTTTTTAGCGTAATTGGTGCTGCAAATCGTGCATCCTTGAACTCTTCATAAAAGTAATCCATTACATGAAGACCTATATCTACGCCTGCATAATCTTGCAATGCAAATGGCCCCATCGGATAATTCAGTCCAAGCGTTACTGCTTTATCTATATCCTCAGGGGTAGCCACACCCTCTTCTACTAAACGAATCGCTTCAATAAATTGTGGAATCATGATTCGATTCACAATGAATCCTGGTGTATCTTTCTTAACTTCGATTGGTTCTTTGTCTAAATCTATTGATAGTTTCTTCAATTCTTTTACAGTTTCATCACTCGTTTGATAACCTCGAACAACTTCTACTAACTTCATAACTTGTGGTGGGTTAAAAAAATGCATCCCAGCTACAAGATGTGGTCGCTTTGTAGCTGAGGCAATATCTGTAATTGACATAGAGGATGTATTCGAAGCAATGATTGCTTCCGGTACAAGAATTTCATCCAATTGTCGAAATACCTCTTTTTTAGCCTCTAAATCTTCTATGATTGCCTCAACTACAAATTCACAATCGCTCATATCCTCTAAACTTGTTGTAAACGTAATACGTTGTATGATATCCGACTTTTGTTCTTCCGTCATTTTCCCTTTTGCAATTTGTCGATCCATTAGTTTTTGCATACGTGCCAATGCATTATCTAAGAAACGCTGATCTACATCTCGAAGAATAACAGTAAATCCTGATATTGCTGCTTGGTGTGCAATGCCCCCTCCCATTGTTCCAGATCCCACTACTCCTACAGTCTTCATCATTTAAAACCCTCCATAATTTTTATTACTATAATATTAGTTTTGTTGTATCGATGCTTAATTAAATACTAATATTTTTTTAGATTATTTCACACCTTAAAAATAAGGAGTTAAACGCTTTCATTTCCGCAAATCTATGGAACTTTAACTCTATAATGAATGTTGTGTCGCCAAATGAATGCCAATCACAGCAAGTTCATAGTCTTTTCTATCCCTAATGAGTGGTTAATGAATTGTGTATACATCAGCACATACATAGGTAAGCTTCAATTCCTGGATTCTTTTCGATGCTTTTTTAAGAGTCTTAAGACGGCGTTTGTAACCCAGAGTTTCACTAATCAGACTTTGTTGACATTCAGTTAATCTGTGTCTTGTTGGAACTCAATAAAGAAAAATCTAAGGATATGCTTGGACTAGCGTAGGTGGTGAGTGTCGATACTTTTTTGTCGTGTCTTCACTGTGAATGTTAAAAAGCGTTCCATTAAAAGGTCGATTGATGAGAAACGATAGACAGCTTTCTTAGCAAGGACCGTTAGATTTTTTTCCTTTCATGCGTTCTAAACAAGTTCTTGTTTCCAAAGATCAAACAAAAAATCTTTTGAAAAAATATAAACAAGAAAAACCAAAAGACTCGGTAATACCAACTTTTTTAGATGTTTTAGCAACTGTATTATTTAAATGTGGATGTTAATTCATTAGTAGTTGCATCTTGCACTTTATTCCCTCTTATAATAAGAAGCATCTCTTCTGGATGGTTAGTGGATTCTCGACACATCAACTATGCCAATGATGGGATGTTTTTTCCTAACTATTTTTCTGGTCAATGAACATGCCTTAGCAGATACTAGCTTTACAACCAATTAAGCGAATGACGTTTTTCTAGTTACGAAAATTGAATTTTTTGAAAGCACCAAGCACCTATACCGTTGCAAAAAATATTTCAGTACATTTTTTTGAGATGAGAAGCTTTCTTTTTATGAATGGTATCAACGTCATACTGTCATGTAGCTCAAACAGTACTCATTAAGCTCCTAATATGAACTCACCCAATTTTCCTAACATATGAGGAAAATCGGGTTCCCTTTTCCTTTCATTTTAGGTATTAAATATATAATACTTGAATGTAAACTAAAGTTATATAATTCAAAATATTTTGGAAATAGAATATTTGAAGGTGGTGGCTTCTTATTAGACTATAAATTATGGGTATTTTCGTTCAGTTTTGATACCGCTTACATTTTATCTAACAATTTATAACATCAAGTTTATTAGTTTTTTAAAATAATTATAAAAGGGGTGTTAGAATGATCTTTAAAATAATTCAATTTGTTTTATTTATTGTATTTATCCTAATATTAGTGACTGCATGTTCTAATAACGAGAACACAATGAGCAACAGTAATACAGACAATAAAGAAGAACAAATTAGTAATACAACGAATACGGACGAAGTAATTACGTTAATGGTTGGACACGTTGCACCTGAGTCACACTCATACCATCTTGGACTTTTGGAGTATGCAGAAGCTGTAGATGAAGAAACCAATGGTCAAGTTCAAATTGAGATCTATTCCGGTGGCCAAATCGGTGGAGAACGTGAAATGGTTGAGCAGGTAACTTTAGGTTCTTTAGACATGGTCCTTTCAACCAGTGGACCAGTGGGAAACTTTATAGAGAACTTTGCTGTTATTGAAATGCCTTTTATTTATAGAGATTTAGATCATGCATACAGCGTATTGGATGGTGAGATTGGTCAAGATTTATTATCTGAGCTAAGTGAAATAAATGTTAAAGGACTTTCTTTCTTTGAAAAAGGTTATAGCCATTTTTCAAATGATAGTCATGATATTAATTCTCCTGATGATATGGTTGGCTTGAAAATGAGAACTATGGAAAATGAAGTCTATATAGATATGTATGAAGCATTAGGCGCAGATCCAGTTCCAATTGCGTGGCCCGAAGTTTATACCTCCGTTCAACAAGGCATTGTGAATGGCGTAGACAATACCATTGGTGCACTAGAGTCTACAAATATTTATGAGATACAAGAATCTATTAGTTTGGCTGGATTATATTACTCTTCTGCTGTATTAATGATTAATCAAAATGTATTTGAAGGTCTTTCTAACGATCATCAAGAGGCATTAGTTAAGGCTGGTAATGATGTAACACCAATCCAACGAGAAATTAACCAGGGTCTTGAAGAAGAACAACTAGCAACAATGGAGGAATTTGGTGTGAACATTATCAGACCTGAAGAAATAGATTTAAAAGCTTTTCAAGACGCTGCTGAAGTTGTATACAATAAGTACAATAATAGATTTGACGACTATATAGAGAGAATACAAAATGAGGAATAGGTTGGGCCTGATGGAGAATTAGGAGAAGTCCTAATTCTCTTCAACATTCCTAATCTTGTAAATTATAATAGATGATTGGTGGAAATCCAAATATTATTTCTACCGTAATTTTAAATAACTAAAAGGTGGTGAACGTTCATGTGGGAAAGAGTTGTAAAAAAAACCAACCGAATAGTTGAAAACCTGACCTGTACTTTATTTGTTGTAATGGTTTTATTGGTCTTTCTACAAATTGTTTCCCGTGTATTATTTAGTTCATCTTTTGCATGGACAGAGGAATTAGCAAGATATCTCATGATATGGATTACCTTTTTAGGTGCTAGTGTAGGTTTTCAGTATAGTTCGCATATCAGCGTTGAGTATTTTATTAATAAATTTAAGCCCCGCTATGCAAAATGGATGCAAGTTACCGCTTCAACTGCTTGTTTAATTTTCTTATCTGTATTGTTAATTAAGGGGATAGATATTATAGATAGATCTATGATTCAAAAATCTGCTTCATTACGTATACCAATTGGTTTCATATATTACATTATGCCCATCAGTGCTATTTTAATGGCCATAAATATCATTGATATTACGTTAAAAACTATTAGAGTTAATCCAACTGGCGTTGAAAACTAGAGAAGGGAGAGGATTATTTGGTAACTTTAATGTTTGTTATTCTGATTATACTCTTCGTTATAAATGTTCCGATTGCCATTGCATTAGGATTAACTACTATTAGTATTTTTTGGATTAGTGGAGATGTTCCGTTAATAACACTACCTCAAAGAATGTTTGCAGCATTAGACTCTTTTCCGCTAATGGCAGCACCGTTTTTTATATTGGCTGGAAAACTAATGGAGCACGGTGGTATATCAGAAAAAATTGTTGAATTTGCAAAGAGTCTTGTTGGACAGTTAAAAGGAGGATTAGCACATGTTTCAATTTTGACATGCGTAATTTTCGCAGCCTTGTCTGGTTCGGGAGCTGCAACAACGGCTGCTGTAGGAGCAGTAATGATTACTGCAATGGTAAAAGAAGGATATAACCGCAACTTTTCTTCTGCAATTCAAGCGGCAGGTGGTACAACAGGCATGATCATTCCACCAAGTGTCCCCCTTGTGATGTACGGAGTGTCTGCAGGTACTTCTATAAGTGATTTATTTATTGCTGGCCTTATGCCTGGCTTGTTGATAGGGCTTTCATTAATGCTTGTAGCATTTATTATTTCTAAAAAGGAGGGTTATGGGGCCTCTATTGAAAGCACTAGTTTCAAGCGTATTGCCGCCACATCCAAGGACGCTTTTCTTGCATTGTTAATGCCTGTCATCATTTTAGGTGGTATATACGGAGGAATCTTCACCCCAACAGAGGCTTCTGTTATTGCTGTTGTATATGGTTTTTTTGTAGGTTTCTTCATATACCGTCGATTAACCCTCGATGTAATAAGGACAATATTAGTAGAGTCTTCTATAACTTCATCAGTTATTTTATTTATTATTTCTACCGCTTCATTATTTGGTTTACTGATTACAAGAGAACAGATCCCACAGTCATTTGCAAATCTTTTTGTTACTTTAGATTTATCTCCTATATTGATTATTTTATTAATTAATTTGTTCCTCTTAATTGTTGGTACGTTTTTAGAAACAATTGCGGCGATTATCATTCTCACCCCCATATTGTTACCCGTAGCGGTAGAGATTGGTGTTGATCCCGTTCATTTCGGAATTATTATGGCAGTGAACCTATCCATTGGGCTAATTACTCCCCCAGTAGGTGTTAGTTTATTTGTTGCATCACAAGTTGGAAAAACTAAATATGAGGGAGTGGTTCGTGCAATATTACCATTTTTACTTATGATGATAGTTAACTTACTATTAATTACATTTATACCAGCATTGAGTATAGGGTTAGTAGGAAGATAAATTGTAATTAAAAACTTAGGGGGAAATTATTATGGTTATTGGAAGTTTAGCAGAAAATTGTGCCAGACGTCATCCGAATCGAGCAGCAACAGTATATGAAGGAAAAAAACAAACATTTAAGCAATTTAACCAACGTGTAAACCAACTAGTACATGTATTCAAAGATCTTGGTTTACAAAAAGGTGACAAAGTCGCTATTTTAAGTCGTAATAAGCCAGAAGTATTAGAAATTTGTTTTGCATGTGCTAAATCTGGAATAGTTTACGTTCCTATTAATTTTCGGTTAACAGGAAGGGAATTAGAATTTGTTATTAATGATGCTAAAGCAAAAGTTATTTTTATAGATGATACCTATATGGAAACTATTCACTCTATAAAGGACAATCTTAATGTTTTACATTCGTTTTCTCTGAAGAATGAATATGAAAAACTATTAGAAGGGAAACAGTCAAATGAAGCTGATAAAAAGGTAATTTCTAAGGATGATTTATTTGCAATATTTTATACTAGCGGTACAACAGGAAGCCCTAAAGGAGTCATGTTGACTCACGAAAACTTCCTTACAGCAGCAATAAACCACACCATAGCTTACGGATTAAGCCCTTCTGACGTGTGTCTACACGTCATGCCATTTTATCATACTATGGAATGTTCGATGGTCGTCTCTCAATTCTATATTGGAGGAACAAATGTGATCATTGATAATTTTGACCCTCACCATTTCTGGATACTAGTAAATGAAGAAGATATCTCCCATATTACGATGGTCCCTACGATGTTGACAAGCACAATTAAAGCATATAAAGAAGGAGAGTATAGTAAAAGTAGCCTAAAGAGTATTTCTGTAGGAGGACAGGCGCTCCCTGTTGAATTATTGAAAAATGCTGTCAAAACTTTAGGAAAAAATCTAGTATTTATTGTTTACGGATTAACAGAAGCATCTCCATTAATTACTTACTTGCCAAAAGAAGATGTTGTTACGGAAGGTGAAAAGGCAAAGCGTCTTGCTTCGGTTGGCAAAGAATTCTTTCATTGTGAAGTAAGAGTAGTTGATGATGATGGTAATAACCTCCCTTCCCATTCAATAGGCGAAATAATTGTAAAAGGACCGAATGTTATGAAGGGCTATTGGAATAAGGAAAATGCAACAAATGAAACACTTAAAAATGGATGGTTATATACAGGTGATATTGGAAAATTTGATGAGGATAAATATCTATATCTTATTGATAGGAAAAAGGACATTATTATTAGTGGTGGAGAGAATATTTCTCCACGGGAGATTGAAGAAGTCTTATATACTCATGAAACAGTTGTAGAGTGTTCAGTTTTTGGAATTCCAGATGAAAAATGGGGAGAAAAATTAGTTGCTGCTATTGTAGTAAAAGAGAAACAAGTATCAGCCGACGATTTAATTAACTATTGTGGTGAACGATTAGCAAGCTACAAAGTGCCAAAAACAATTACTATCAAGCATGAGTTACCCAAAGATCCAGTTGGTAAAATTCAAAAACGTATTATTCGTGATCAGTATATACAAAATATAAACGAAATGAAAGAAGGATTAGCATGAAAAAAGGTAGGAGTTATAAAGAAATTAATGTCGGAGACAAAGATACATTTAGTAAAACAATTACTGAAACAGAAATCATTATGTATGCGGGCTTAACAGGTGACTTTAATCCTATCCATATGGATGCCGAATATTCGAAAAAAGGAAGATTTGGTGAAAGAGTTGCTCATGGAACTATTACATTAGGGTTAATTGCACCTATTATTGGCATGCAGTTACCGGGACCAGGTGCCATTTTATTAGATTTAAACTCTCGTTTTCACGCACCAGTTAAAATTGGTGATACAGTTACTGCCTATGCAGAAGTGATTGAAAAAATAGATAAGAATCAATTTATAAAAATGAAATTTACCTTTAAAAATCAATTAAATGAAATAGTTGTATCAGCTACAGCAATTGTACTAGCTCCAGATAAATGATTCAGCCGATAAAATTTACAATAACGATTTAAACTCTTTGCCATTATAAATATTGGAAGTATAAGCTTTTGTTCCCGGGGGCTTTCGCCCCCGCCCCCTCATCAAACCATACGTGCAAATTCTCCTCATAGAGTTTTCCTTCGGGGCACCCAGCATTGTGGCCACCTTTGTCGCATTACTAACGCCTTCGATGTAACTATTATTAAAGGGATATATAAAAGACTGAAGGTTTTCTTGTTTCCATCGGGTAAAGGTCTTTGTGACTTCTGAAAGGCAGGTATCTCGGCGTCTTTCACAAGGGAAATCCACGCCTGCAGTCCTGCTTTGGCAGTCTCAGAATTGGAGTTCTTAAACCAATGATCTAACGCATTCTTAAGCTCATATGCTTTTCTCAATTCGTCGTGCCCTTCCAATACTTCCTTCACTCGCCGTTTCCCTTTGTCATTCAGCTTCTCCGGTGATTTCCAAAGCAACTCTTTACTTCGTTTCATCCGAATTCGCTTCTCTTTCCACAGGTCGTGTTGCACTTGACGTCGAACCTCATCGAAGGCCCAGTAGACTTGCCTCATATAGTGAAAACGATCGGCTATGATGAGGACATCACCCAACGCACGGCGTATCGCCTCTTTGAATGCTTTGGATAAATCCATGACGACAATTTCCACACTCCCATAATCACATCCACGAAAATACTTCTCAATGGTTTCCACGCGTCGATTAGGCAAGATATCAATGATCTCACGGTTTTCTACATCAAACGATCTTCGTTTGAAATCTCTCTCCACCAGCGTCACCTTTGAATTCATCCAATGCAATTGCCCGAGGAAGTACTTTTCTTACGCTGATTTCTCGCTGATCAAATAAACGAATGCAGCGATTCGCACTCATTCCTTTGATTCTAGCGACACTATGGAAGCTCATCTCTGTACACAATCCCAATACTTCCTGTTCTACCATCGCCGTTTGTCGTTGATACCGATTTAAAAACGATAGTTTCTCAAAGAATGTGTGACGACATGCTAAACAACGATATCGGCGTTTCTTCACATATAAGTCGACACGCTTTCCAGATATCCGATCCCCCCATGAATTTTCTGTTCTCTATAGCTATGAATCCGTTATGTTTTTGTTTGACAGGCTGGACAGTTTGTTTACGTACCGTTGTATAGAGCTCAAACCAAAAGCCATTCTCTTCCTCTCCGCTGTCGAAAACATGAACGTGAGCATCTTTAATCCCTAATAAATTTGTGATAAAATGAGGTTGCATCTGAATTTTCTCCTTTGGCTTTTGTGTGGTAACTAAAGCTTAACAAAGAAGAGGATCAGGTGCTTTTTTTATGCTCATACCTCATTTCCTGATCTGGTAGGGGACACCACAACATTTAGTATTGAGCCTTTATCACTTCACCTTTCGTTTAGATGAAACAATGACTAACGCTATTTTTCAAGCAGTAAGGTTAACCCACTTTTTATAAGGTCATTATAGAGACAACAGCAAGAAATTATATTCAAGGAAAAGGAGCTTGTACTAATGACTGTTAATGAATTTACCGACAAAGTTGTACTCATAACAGGAGGTGCCTCAGGAATGGGATTGGCTTCAGCCAAAAGATTCTCGGAGTTGGGCGCAAAGGTTTGCATTATGGATAAAAATAAAACGAGGTTGAACGAAGTAAATATACACTTATCTGCCAGTGAAGATCAGTTAATGACCTTAGAGTGTGACATTTCAGTGCCATCTCAAATTGAGAAAGGAATGAAAGAAATAAACAATAGCTGGGGAAGACTTGATATCGTTTTTGCCAATGCGGGTATTGGAGGCGTCATGGCTCCTATCGAAACGATGGACATCAAGGATTGGAAGAAAACAATTGATATTGATCTTACAGGCACTTTTGCCACCGTTAAATATGCCATCCCTTTATTGAAAAAACAAGGAGGCAGCATTGTCATTACTAGTTCCATCAGTGGAAACCGAGTTTATTCCCAAGCAGGCTTTAGTTGCTACAGCACAGCAAAGGCAGCGCAAGCTACTTTTATGAAAATGGCAGCTTTAGAGTTAGGTCAATATGGCATTCGTGTAAACGCTGTCTGTCCTGGAGGGGTAGCAACGAACATGAGCGAGAACATGAGCAAATCTCCGGAAGTCCAAAATATTAGTATGCAGCCTCACTTTCCAAGAGGCAATCAGCCCTTAATGAAAGGTTCTGCTGACCCTTCACAAATTGCTGATGCAGTTGAATTTCTAACCTCTCAAAAAGCAAGCCACATTACTGGAACAGAGCTCTATATTGATGGTGGTGAATCTTTACTTCAAGGGTAACGTTCAAACTACTTCTCCACATGAAAGGGGCATTTACCTTTTATCGGTTCTGCATCATCACCGATAAAAAATTGCTTCCACTCGTTATGCGATGGATCCCCGTAATGGCTAATGTCCGGATGTTTGGGTAGGTTGTCCCAAACTTCTACACGTTCTCTTACCTTTTCTCTGGACATTACCCCACCTTTCTCCGTTCCTTCCAACCCTTTGAATATTCGCCTAGGCTGAAAACCGAGTACAAGACTGTTACCGAGATCCCTCGTTTTTCTTTGTTTATAAGCCGGTGCATTTCCAAAAACAAAAATGGGCTCTTGCTTAAAATGAAAATCCCAAAGGTAATGCTCTGGGTCCTTCGGTTGATCACTTGGCCATTTAGAGCCATCTTTTCTATGAAGGTATTGGAGGATTTCCCAAAAATATTCCCGATAGTAGTCAATGCTCTTTTCTTCCTTCTCAGGTTCCACAAAAACAAATAGTCCATGACGAGTCAGCTTAGGTTTATTAAATAAATTTAAAAAGTCACTTAACGTTTCTGGAAGTGTTGACCAGTCGTCCTGGCTAATGTAGGAATAGCGAAGCTCCCCTTTTCTCTCCCCAGTTTGCCCAAAGTAACAGGGGAAGTCTTTTCTCATAACAGTTTGCCTAAATGTTTCATATTCATTATGAAACCAATTAGAATGTTCTTGGTTTCCATCTATGTCTTCCTGTGTTAATAGCATCGATTGACGTGCTTGCATGATGTACCTCCTATAAGAATAAAAAACTTATATATCTCACTGTATTTCAGTAGATTTATTCCCTCTATTCCATGTTACTAAACAGATTATTATCCATATTTTTTACATTTTTAAGCGTGTTTCACAGAGTTAAAACAAATTGTTTTCTTTCATCCTAACATATATAAAAAGGATGTTTCCTAGAAGGCATGCGGATAATCCACAGAAAGCGAAAGGTCATTCTTCAAAACAACCATTCATGAGGTCAAAAAACTTAACATTTCTTTTTGTGTTTGCCCATATGCAAATAGTATTAATGAGTATATAATCAAGGATACTCACTGGAGGGTTGCTACATGGCTAGTCCTAAATTAATAGTGTCATTGATACATTTAACACTTGCAGCGATCCTCCTTCATAACACATACAGTTTAGATGAAATTCAGCCCGCGAATATTTTCGATTCTATTCAATCTTATGAAATAATACACGATACTTCCTTTCTTGTTGAATTGGATAAATTATTTATTACTGTTTTATTAGCTTTGACCTTGGCCTTGCTGTCTACTAAATTAGTTTTAGCGATTCATGAGTATCCAGACTGGTATTTTAGAAGAAACAGAGTTTTATTCACCCCTGTTTACTTTGGAGTTGATTACATTCGCGTTCCCCTTTCGTTATTTGCAGAAATCAAATACACGTAAAGGGGAGATATCCATGATGTTATTTCGCATAATAGTTGTTGGTTTTTTATCATTTTCAGCGCTAAGTGTTTTTTCATTTCAATCGATTGAGGCCGTCAAGGCTGTTATTGAACTTGCGAAAAGGTAATTAATTTCTAATAAAATCCATTACCCTTGATCGGAGGGTAATGGATTTTTATAATCTTAAGCACTTTATTTTAACTTAGCTGGAGCTTTGATTTTTTTACCCCTTATCACTATAAAAGCCAATCCCCCGCTAAGAATTGTTACCACGAAAGAAATTTTGAAAAACGGGGGATAATACACTAGTTTGATTTGATTCATGCCCTCTTTAATCGGAAATCCTAAAAATGTGAAGTTCACCTTTTCTACAGCCTGCTTTTTGTTGTTTATGTGGAGCTCCCAACCTCTTTCAAAGGGAATCGGTAAGACCATATAACGATCATTTCCCTCGTTGTCATAGGTGACCGTCAGTTTATTACTAACCCAATTCACCAGCTCTGTTGCAGAAGCATTTCGGTGCGCTGTTACTAGGGAATGATAATTTTCTTGGTATAACTCAAGATCCGTTAGGATGTATTCTCCCTTTGGGACACGAATCGCAACTCTCTCTGCTTTTGGCACTCGAATGGTTAAATCATCGACATAGGTTTTGTAAATGGATTGATTGTGTTTACGTGTCGTTCTGTAATCATTCACTTTCAAGGCAAATCCTTGACGTTCAGCTAAACTCTCGAGGTGAAAACTGACATAGTAATCCTTCGTATCGCTATCAAGGGGATCAATGACGAGATCAATCCCTCCCGTTTTCTCTTTAACAGATAGCTGATTGTTTTTAAATGTTGCGTCCACTGTTTCAACAGATGCCTCTTTAATTAGATTAGGTATCTCTTCTAGTTTGGCAGCATTATCGATATCAACGTTTTCGACAATAACCCCCTTTAGCATTGCATGTTCTTTTTCAAGGACCGTGGCATGTTCCATATCATGCATAGCGTAAACCTGTTTTTTTGTGGTTGCGAATGGTAAAACATAGCTGTTTTCATAGGCTACATAGTTTTCTGACCTATGTATTTCCTTGAATCCATATGGAATATTAGCCGTATTATCCTTGTTTTTAATCATGTACTTCCCTTGAAACATGCTATATAAATTCGCCCGATTTCCAAGTGTTGCATACCGGCTTACACTTTCCCGACCCATCTCGATATTTAAATCGTATAAATAAAAAAAGAGCAAATTTTTATTTATAATACTTGAATAGACACTCATCCCATTGAAGTCTTGCACAATAGGCGTATTATTTAATAAATCAACCTTCCAATCTATTCGCGATAAAGAATCAGATTCTCTGTTTTTAAGCTTCCGCAATAATTCTCGTTGCTCTTTCCCGTTATATTTGTCACTGAGCAAATGGCTTTTAGATACTTTATTTACTCCACCAGCTTCAAAAATGACATATTGAGATACATTAGCCACAACTAAAGCATTTACCAAAACAATGACATACAATAAATACGTCCACTTTTTAGTTCCAATCCATCTGAAACTAATGACCAATGCCATTGTTATACTTACTAAAGAAATCGTCCCGATACTTATCCAAGAAGAAATTAACAAGGAATCTTCCCTATTATAAAAGACGAGATAGGTGGTAATCATTAACACACTAGCTATGATCATTACCTTTATACTTACCTTGCTCAAGTTCTGGAGACCTGAAGCCACCACACCGCCAACTACAAAAGAAAGTAGATACTCCCATCGATACTGAGGTGCAGAAAACCCGTTAAAAGCACTTGCGACAAGTGGACTGAAATGAAACAGCGTGAACACAATACTTAAGAAAGCAAACACCCGAAAGGTCTTATTTTTATAGAAAGTGTATGTGAAAATAAATATTAAAAATATGGCGGGAAGGATGATAATCGAACTGGCAAACAATATGTTATCTGAAACGTAGATCATTTCAATCGGAAACCTATAGGGCGGCCTATAATTATTTAAATAACTATATACAGCCGGTACAAAGGCAACTGCACTAATCCCTGCCCCGATCACACCACTAAACAAAAATAATTCCCATCGGCTTTTTTCATTTTGTCCCATTCCAAAAACCCATCGAAAGACGATATAAATAATAATAAAAATCAAGTTTACATACGCGAAGTAAAAATTATTGAAAAGCGTTAGTGCCACAGCAAAAATGAACCAAGTTGGACGCGCTTCACGAATGATTTTTTCTACGCCTAAAACTAGCAACGGGACCCAAATCATTGCATCCGCAAAGAACTCCCAATAGGTTACATGGCGAAAATAGATGACCGTTAATCCATAAGCACATGCCCCTATAAAGGAAGCGAACCAATTATTCTTCATATAGTGAAACACAAGTGTTGTTATAAATAGGATCCCTGTTAAACGGCCTAGACTTATAAAAACTGTTGCCTTTGCCCAAAAGATAATATCAGGTGTCTCCACCATATGTAAGGATTCAAGAAGGAATACGATAGCCGTAGTGATAATAAATACAACCGAAGTCGAAAAGTAAAAGGCTAATTGACTGTATGTTCCTCCGCCTAATCCAAATTGATAGGAATAGAAAAAGTTACCGCTTGTATATTGTTCGTAAAGCAGTTTTTTAAATGTTACCATTTGCTGCAACCCATCATTTGGCCCCACCATGTAATGTTCCTGAGTCCACTCTCTTAAAAAAAATAAGTGGGCCAGACTAGCAACAACAAAACAAGAGACAAGAAGTCCAATAAGTTTCCGCTTTTTATCCATGTTAACTCTCCGTTACTTCTTTAAAATTTTTCCTGTGACGATAAAAGTGAGTGGAATTGTTAT
Organism: Salipaludibacillus sp. CF4.18; assembly: GCF_051262595.1. Classification (NCBI taxonomy): domain Bacteria; kingdom Bacillati; phylum Bacillota; class Bacilli; order Caryophanales; family Bacillaceae; genus Salipaludibacillus; species Salipaludibacillus sp. CF4.18. Next base: position 30,755 of record NZ_JBIMEV010000011.1, on the reverse strand, counting down.
GAAAATAGACAAGATTGGTGCCGTTGTACTTTCCATCTGGAACTGCTCGATAAAGATGTACACACAGAGAGAAGAGACGGTAATATTAAAGAGCTGTGTAACGGGAAACTGCAAAAATTTAACCAATGTCGGCTTCACTTTAAATGTAAACAAGGAGTTTAAGTAGAATGAAATAACGAAACTGATTAAAAAACCAGCGATATGCGCGACCATATAATTGATTCCAAAAATGCCGTGCAAAAGTAAATAACTCACATAATAATGAAACGTGTTAATGATTCCCACCACGATAAATCTTATAAATTCTCGGTTGGTTTGCTTCATCACTTTTTCCATCGTTAATATTTGTCTCCTGTATTAGATAATGCGGTCTCTTCTTTGTTTCATAGTAAATTCTGCCGATATACTCACCAATGACACCTAGGCAAAATAATTGAACGCCTCCGAAAAAAAGAAATGCAGAAATCGTTGTAAAGTAACCTGGTTGAGTGATCCCATTTCGTAAAATAAGCGATAACTCAGTAAAAATAAAAATGAATGACAATATTAAGGTGAAAATTCCTGTGTAAAAACAAATGCGAAGTGGTCTGTTATTAAAAGAAATAACTCCATCAATACCGTAATTCAACAGTTTTGGAAACGACCATTTCGTCTTACCGTTTTGCCGAGCAACGTTGTCATAATAAATGACTTTTTGATCTAGTCCAATCCAGGAAAACAAGCCTTTTGAAAAACGATTGCCTTCATTTAACATTAATAGAGCATCCACTGCTTTTCTGCTTAACAACCTGAAGTCACCAATACCATCTTTCAATTCCACATCGACTATTTTATTAACGACACAATAGTAAAGAGAGGAAAAACAAGAACGTATCCATCCATCTCCTTTTCGATTACGTTTGGCAATGACTTGGTGATATCCTTCTTCAAAACCGGTAATAAAATCTTTTATTAATATACAGGGATGCTGAAGGTCTGCGTCCATCACAATCACAGCTTCCCCTTTGACATGTTGAAAACCCGCTAAAATAGCTACTTCTTTCCCGAAATTCCTCGTAAATGAAACGTACTTTACTTTTGAACTAGTTAACACGATCTTCTTAATCTCATTTAATGTAGAGTCTGTACTTCCATCATTAACGAAAAAAATTTCATAATCATAGTCAAGGTCATGAAATTCCTTACTTAACGCTTTGTAAATCATTTCAATATTGCTTTCTTCATTAAAAGAGGGAATGATAATCGAAATAAGAGATGATTTCACTTTTTTCACCTACTTTTATAGTTGATCAAACTTTAAGAAACCTAATCACCATATTTTAAGGTTAGTTTGTGCATGTTCTTTCTTTTTTATGAGTGTACTCATTCATCTTTACTTCAACTATCCGTTTTACTTCTTAATTAGGAGCTTCTGAATAACGCTTTGTCATTCGCTCTTAAGAAAACATGATTCGAACCTTCTCACCTGTAAAAAAAACGTACTGAAAAGGAAAGGTCCACTTTTCAATACGCTTAAATTTGTCGATTTGTTGCTACTTTCTCCAATATGGTTTTATAAACTTAGTTGCCACGAAACGCCAAACCTGTCTTGCACCCATCCATACCTTTTGCTAAATGGATACTCATTAACGGGCATGAGAATGGCGCCATCCTGCGATAACTTCTCAAAGGTTTTGTTAATTTCTGCTTCTGTTTCACAGGTCACAAAGAGAGAAATAGCAGGGGTAAAAGTAAATGCATGCTCCACGTTACTGTCGATACACATGTACTCTTGCCCATTCAATGTAAAAGTGGCCTGTAAAACCGTCCCTTCTTCCCCCGCTTCACCAGCGCGATAATGAGTGATGCTCGTTATTTCCGAGTCATTGAAAAGTGATGTATAAAAATTCATTGCCTCCTCCGCTTGACCCGAAAACATGAGAAACGTCTTGATTTTTTGAGTTTTATCCATGGTATTCTCTCCTTTAAATTTCGAAATAAAGTATATTAAAGTTATAATCAGTATATCAGTTTTACGAAGTCGAGAATCTTTTAGAAAGGAAGTCATATATGAAAAAAGGATTGCATGTAAGTAAGCGAACGGCACGTCAATTCCTTCTTCAAAAACTCTACTTAAATAGTGCGGAATCAACTCATGACTTTAACCAAGTGTTCAATCAATTAGAATGTATACAGCTGGATCCTGTTGCTATCGTCGAAAGAAATCATCATCTTGTTTTAATGAATCGATTATCTGATTATCAGCCTCAAGAACTCGAAAGTCATTTGGAAAATAAGCAAGCTTTCGAATATATTGCCAATGCTGCTTGTATCATTCCAATGAAAGACTACCCACTTTTCGAATCACGAAGACAGCATTTCCAAGAAAGCTGGCAGAATGAGCGACATCACTCTAAAGAGACCATCGATACCATCTTAAACCAATTGCACAACAATGGCCCTCTACCTTCAAAAGCTTTTAAGTCCACCTCCAAAGTTGTTGGTGGATGGGACCATCCCGAGAAGGCTACTACAAAGGAAACAACTCACGTTTTAGGGATGCTGTTTCACGCAGGTGAGATTCAAGTTTCTCGGCGTAAAGGAGCAGAGCGTTTTTTTGCTTTGACTAAAGATTCGATTCCAGAAACGTACTTGCAAGAAGCCCAAGAAACACCAATCCGTGTATTAAACGAACGTTTAGTACATAAATACCTGCGTGCTTATCGCTTCATTGAAGGTACCGATCCTCGGTTTGGTTGGCAAAAAATGAAGGCGGCAGTACGCAGAGAAAAAATAGAGTCTTTGGTCGAGAATGATACCCTCCTTCCTATTTCTTTCGAGGGGGTAAAAAGACCGTATTTTATTTTAGCAAACGATGAAGAGGCTCTTCTAAAGATAGAAAATAATACAAGCCAGACATTATCTTCACACGTTTCTTTTCTTCCGCCACTGGATAACCTTTTATGGAGAAGAGAAAGAATAGAGGATTTATTTGATTTTACGTACAGGTGGGAAATCTACACCCCTGCTGTAAAAAGAAAGTATGGACCTTACAGCTTACCTATCTTGGTAGGAGACAAATTAGTTGGGAGAGCAGATCCAATATTAAATCGTCAAGAGAAAACGCTTCAATTGACGATCCATTACGAGGAATCTTGTCACAATCAGGTAAGAGCCGATGTACGCACTGCTTCACGATCTTTTGGGGAAAGACTAGGCGCAGAAGTAACAAATATATATGAACTTTAATTCATCATACACATAAAGAAGGCATTGGAAACGTGAAACGCAACGTTTCCAATGCCTTCTAGCTCTTGTTTTTTATGGTCTTATGCCGCTAGCTTTCTGCATTCTTCTGCACATTCAAAACATGCTTTAGCACATTTCTGACAATGATCATGGTCATGCTTTTTGCATTCATTACCGCAGGCTTCACAAATTTGAGCACAAACCCCGGCTAATTCAGAGACAAATGGAGTCCCTCTTCCTAATGCTTGTTCAAAATATCCGCAAATATCCGCGCACTCTCTATCAAGGCGAATACAATCAGACATCATCTGAATATCATCCTCTTTTAAGCAAGCATCATAGCAGTGATTACAAGCTTCCATACACTCATGCAGTGTTTTAATAACTGTTTGGTATTGTTCATGCGACATCAAGTATCCCTCCTAATATAATCTTACTATCCTCAATACCCAGAACTTTATACTATTAAACCTTTTTTTATCTACGATTAGAAAGTTTGGTTTCTAGGTTATTATCAATGGTTGTATTACATATGAAAATAAATAATTTTCGGCATTTTCTGAGTATCTGGACAAATTTATTTCATTGTTAAAACGAACTAGAATAATCCCTGAAAATATACAAAAAATTAATAGAATATTTCCGAGATATCGTATATAATCTTTTTATCAACATATAAAATACATATAATGGGAGGAACACATGAAGAAAGTTATGGTCTTATTTACTATCGCTGCATTACTATTAACCTTATTTCCATCAGCCGGTTTTGCTGAAATTTCTGATGATAAATTGGAGGTTTATCTGACAGAGATTGAGTGGACAAAAGAAGAGTTAGAGAGCTATCTATCAGAAGAATGGGATACTAGTATAAATGATTTTGAAACTATGAAAGAACTAAAAGATTTTATTGGAGATTTAGTCAATGAAGATTCCCTTGATTACATTTATTATGAATTTGATCTTACTCCGGAGACTTTAGAAACCCTTCTCCAAGAAAATGGTAAAACGCTGGCTGATTTTAAGTTCTACGACGACCTATCTATTTATCTCTATGATCTAACCTATGAAGAAGAGGGTTGGATGGAAGAAGATTGGGAAGACGACTTTGATCCTACTGAATTTTTTGAAGAATTCGGTCTTTCGGAAAGTGAGCTTTGGGCACTATCCGACCACTTAGACTATGTTTTCGAAAAAAACCCTAATGTGATCAATCAACTTGAAAAGATCTATGAGCGTCTTCTTGCCTTTGAGGATTTTGAGACAGCAACGGAATTAACAGCGGAACAAATAGCTGAAATGTTCAGTATTGGTCAAGATATGTTAAGTGCTCTTGAAATTAAAGCGGAGTACTTCCTTACAAAGGCCGGTGAACAGAAGCCAATAACCTATTCTGACTTATTTACATTAACATCACTTGATGGCTATGACCTACTGATTGTTCTCTATGATTTTGACGGAAACAAACTAGCAGATTTCATTATTACTGGTGAGATGGTCAATAGTCAACTGGTTGATGAAGTAAGTGTTGATTTGGAAGGTATAAGCAAAGAAGTCGTTGATAAAAAAGAGTCTGAAGAGGCCTCTAAAGAAAAATCTGAAACCCTTCGTACGGTAAATGGTGGAAAACTTCCTAATACCGCTACACCTTATCCGTCATATATGTTATTTGGCATACTCGTAGCTCTTGGTGGTACCCTAATGCTGCGTAAAGTAAGAGCCTTTTAATATGTCAGACTATCAAGGTCTAGTTAAAAAACGATCGTGGAAACGAATCTTTCTAATGATATTAGCTACTAGTTTACTAGTAGGCGGATTGTGGTTTACTACTACAAATGCATTTAAGTTTGGCAAAGCTATGCTCATTTTTGAAATTCAGCAATCACAAGAGCTCAAAGCTTCAGCGGCTCCCAGGTCCCGAATTGGATCTCTGCAAGAAGACAAACTTATCCCGGTGGCGAAAACTGAATCAGAAAATCCAATACTATTGGAATCAGATCTATCCGAATCAGAGGTTGAATCGAGTATCACTGATTCTGAACCTATTTTAACGGAAGAGAACTGGGTACCTGAAATTGGAGAACTAATGGGTGTATTAGAAATCCCCGCGATTACAGCGAGTTTACCAATTTACCATGGGACCGATGAAGACGAACTCGAAAAAGGCGTTGGCCATTATGCTGATAGTGTCCTTCCGGGGTATAAAGATAATTCTGTTTTATCAGGTCACCGTGATACAGTTTTCCGAAAGCTCGGTGAAGTCGGAGAGAAAGACATCCTCGTGGTCAAAACGAAAAGCGGAGAATATACTTACCGGGTTTTTAATGTTCGAATTGTCGATGCTGATGATCGAACAGTGATTGTTCCAAGCGGCAAAGCCAAATTAACTGTCACAACCTGCTATCCATTCCAATTCATTGGAAATGCTCCTGAACGCTATGTGCTCGAAGCTTATCTTATTGATGAGAAAAGTTATAGTAATGGAGATAAAGTTGTCTTTAATAATAAATAGGGGATACTGAATAATACCTAGTTATTACCTCCGCTTTCTTGACTGGGAAGAAAACATCGTTTCTCAAAAGAGGATGTCTTCATAAGGCTATTAGCCATTATGAGACACCCTCTCCAATAAATACACAGTTATCGCATAGCTAACTGTGTATATTATATATATTTAAGATAATATTACTCTGGCTTTTTCTGAATGATACCAACTTTACCTCTAAGAACATATTCTGTTTTTAAAGAAGTACCAGATTCCGTCTTTTTTTCTTCTGTTCTTCCTACGGTTGTATGGTCTTGATTGGCAAAATCATTGATCAGCTGTTTCATATCTTTTAAAATATCTTTCTTATTCAAACAAATCACCTGCTTTTTCTTTAAGCTATCTGATCTTCTTTTTATAAGCAAGTAACCGGCATCTCTTAATCTATGTCGAAGATTCATTATTATTCGGATTTGCCGAGTTTTCTTCCAGTTGCTTGATACGGTTGTGAAGTTCTTCATTTTCTTCTTGAATTTCCTGAATTCTAAGTCCTTTTGATGAATAATGAGGATCCGTTTCCCACCAGTCCATGCCGATTTCTTTTGCTTTATCAACAGAAGCTACCATTAAACGAATTTTTATCGTTAACAATTCTACATCTGCTATATTTACTTGTATATCTCCTGCAATGACAACACCTTTATCTAATACAGTTTCGAGAATATCTACGAGACCGTTTGATGCTGTCGATTGTTTAATAGCTTGATTATCCATTTTTTCCTCCCCTTTGCATCCGTTTTTCTAGTGAAACCCTAGTCTTTTACAACAAGTTTCCTAGTGGTCCAAGATCTATGTTAAGGTCATCATCATCCAGACCAAATACTTCCTTCAACTCTTCCATTTTTTCTTCAAGATTCATTAATGCTACTCCTAATTTTTCTTCCTCTTCATCGCTTAGGGTACCCCCTTCGACTCGGCGCATTGCCTGTCGCTCTACTAATTGACGAAGAAGTTCAATTACCGTCATAACAAGTTGAGCAAGTCCTTCTTCTGCTTTTTCAGGGTCCAAAGCAATTTTTCCTGTTGGCTTATGTTCTTCATTATTGTTACTTATTAACAGTGGCTGTTTCGGTTCCATGGCCGACTACTCCCCTTTCTGCCTCTTTTATTTTTTGTTCCATTTCCATGACACCTGGTTTCTTTCTAGCCTCCATTAACGTTTCAACTGAAGACAACAGAATGCGCAAATCAAGATAAACAAGGTCAATATCAGCTATGGAAATGGTAATGTCTCCTCGCAATACTACACCCTTCTCTAACACAGCATCAAGGATATCCAGCAAGGAAACATCTTGATTTTTTAATGATTCAGTTTGCATCTATTCCACTCCCGACTTGCCATATATTTAAGTTAGCTTTTAACACTATTTGTAAGACTCTTGAAATTTGCGAAGTGGTAAGCAGGCCATGGTCCAGTAGTTTCAAAGAGTAAACCTTCATTCTCTTCCACTGAATACTTTTGGTATTCTTCCACAAGACGAGTAAATGCTTCGACATTTTCCCCTGTCTCCATCAAATACACACAATTCCAAGACATTTCATCGTCTCTGCCTGTTACTTTTTGCTCCCAGTTCTTCTTGACTTCCGCATTCTGGCTGAATTTAAGAATTTTATCATGTACTTCCTTGCACTTTTTCTCTGTCTCTGCCTTAATCTGATCAGCAATAAACTGATCTAACTTTTTACGAGCAAAAAACTGCTTCCCTTTGGAAAGTCCGGAGATTTCCTTTTTTTTTGCTTCGATCTCACGATTCTCTTCCAAAACTTTTTTCGAAAAAACTTGAGGATCCGAGTAAATTTTAAGATTCCATTCTTCTTTATCTTGAACCTCTTCAAGAATGGTTTTCATTTGTTCGTAATACTCCGACATCATTTGTTCTAGCCGTTCCTCATTTTCATAAATCGTTCCAAACTTCAAGGGTAAAATGGTGAATTTATCGTGGAGAGTGTTCATTAATTCATGATGATGAGATGCTCGCTGCTGCAACCATTTTATATTTTCCACATTTCGCTTGAAATTTTCCTCAGCAAAGTCTGTTGCAGGGACCTTACAGATGACCGCTGTCAGTTCTGTCCATGTATAAAATTTCACTTCGTTGTTAGGATCGATTCCCTTTATTCCAGTAATCTTTTCCGATGATGCTTCTTGTGCCGGTAAAAAAGCATAGACATATATCAGTTCTTCGTTTTCTAGTTCATTCAACTGTATCCTCTCCTTTTACATGCATTTATGCCTGGTCAGAATGTTATCGGCCATCCTCTAATGATTCCCTAAGTTGTGCTTGTTCTTTCTCTTTTGCTATCCGGTACCTACCCATAAGTTCTACTTGTTGCTTCTCATAAACCTCTTCTGATATTTCATCCATTTCCAACATCATTTCTAAATGTACGAGTTTTTGCTGGATATGATCAACGTCATATAATTGTTTGTCCACTTCTTCTTGAACTTTTTCACCAACAAAACGTACTGTGTCGATTGGCCATGTAAACAGTTTGTGAATCATGACGCATCTTCCGCTTTTATTTTCACATCAATAAAATTATAGGCTGGCCATGGACCTGTATATTTAAAGTCTGCACGGTCTTTCCACTTATCATGAAACTCATCGACTTGTTTATCAAACTCTTCCTCCTTTGAACGATCGACGAGAAAAGATGCATTCAACAACATTCTTTCCCCGATTACTTCATTACTTTTTGCAGCATCCGCAATTTTAGCCAATGGTTGAAATACTTCTTCTTCGAATTCAAGGTGGATTCCCTTTACAAATTTTTGGGCCGCTTCGCCAATTCGAATTTTGTCATAGTGAGTTGCTTCATCTTTCTTCCCTTGAAAAGATTGTTTCATTTTGGCCAAGTCCGCTTGCTGACCAGCCTGCTCAGTCATCCATTCTTTTTTACCAATTATTTTTAAACCAACTTCGATTTTATTTTCTATTTTTGGGAAAATAGATTCGAATTTTTCATATAATCGTTCTAATAGTATAAGTGCGTCTTTCTCTGTTTCTAATACATTCCCAAAACTCATTGGGATTACGGTTGTTCGCTTCATCAACTCAGCTACTACTTGCTGATGACTTTTGAGATTTTCACGATTTGGTTCATAGATTTGTACAGGTGCTTCGGCTACTACCATCACTTGGTTTTTATAGGGAACAAAAAATATTTCTCTTTCCTCCCCCGCAAGTGTTACAGATTCTAGATCGCCTGCAGTTTCTGCCTTTACTACCGCAAATAAATAAACTCCGGTGTCCTTACTCATATCAACTCTCTCCTTCCTCCTGTGTTTTCTGCCATTTAACTAATTTCTTTCTCAAACCACTTCTCTGCTTCAAGAAGATTATTTTGTTCCGTGCACTTCATTAAATGTGTCGATAGAATATCCTTGCAAACTCTGGTGAACTTTTTATTTTCTTGAGATATTGTGATATCGGATTTCTTACATATTGTCGCAATCATTAACGAAGCTCTTAGACTGGGTCCGTGTTTATTCTCATCTACACATGCTGTTCGGACCTTTCCTGTGATCTTAAGAATAAGGTCTGCTTCTTTGGCTAGAACACCACATTTTTCCCGAAGAATTTCTCGTTCTGCCTTTTTATCATGCTCTATCTCAATTGTTATCAAGCGATCTAGTAAAGCATCCTGTGTATCAAAGACCCCGGCATATTCCTCCGGATTCGATGTAAAAATCACACGAAAGTCTTTATGCACTTTCATGAACGATTGATTTTGCTTAGTTCCATAAAGTGGAAGTATACCTTCCTCTAAGATTGACAGAAACAGATTATTTGTTTCAGGAGAGGAACGAGAAAATTCATCATAGATAAGCGTATATCCCTTTTGGGCAGCTTCAACGAGTCGACCGGGATTCCATTTCTCTTTTACTTCCGTCTGTTTTTTATAAACTTGACGGACAAAGTTATCAATTAACTTGTCACTAGTAAAACCTGAGACTCCGCCGATAAGATCAACGTTGTTCATTTCATGATTTCCGTGCAAGAGCATTATTGGTTTATCAAACTGAGCAGCTAAATGAAGAGCAATGGCTGTTTTACCAACTCCCGTAGGCCCTGTTAAATGCAAAGGATAACCCGCCTGAAGATAAGGCTTCATTCTGCTAGTTAACTCTTTAACTTTTTCCGTTTCAACAAAATCAGTACGGTTAATTGGTTTGTTGCCTTGATTTTTGGTTCGTCCGGATGATGATTGATGTTCACTAGTCTTACTTGGGGACGTTTCTGTATTTTTCTCCGATCTTTTTTTCATTCTTTCAGCACGTGTATCCAGTGTTTTATCTGGACGGCTTCTTGGAGCCCCTTTCCTTGAGGTTCGTACTGCACTTTCTTTTCCTTTTGAAGGCTCACTTCTTCTCGTTTGAGATTGTTGTCTGTTTTTACTCGTTGTATTAGCCAACAAATTTACCTCCCTTCAACTTCCTCTTGAATCACAGAAGTTCGTTGTCTAAGACCTTTTCGCTCAAATGAAATTACTTCAAGGTTATCATTTAATCTTGCCACGTATTCCCCAATGAGCTGGTCGCGACCATACCTTTTCATGTATTCTTTTTCTTCAATGACCTCCACGCCTACTTCCCAATACTTCCCTTGGTTAACCACCGAAGTTGTACGGTGAACAGGCTTAACATGTTTTTCAAAGAAAGTATTAATAGCATCCATAATCTCTTCTAATTTCAATTTAAATCCCGCCTTTTCTTGGAAATAGAGGCGGGCATATGCTGATCACATATGCCGCCTTATAACGATCTTATATTCCCTATGCAAAATTAAGCTGTTCTTGTCCTCTGTCAGAGGTTTCCATATCTATTTCCCCTTGAACTTCATCTCTTAAAAGACCTACTGCTTCGGCATAACGTAACCAAGTATCGACACTTGCAATAACCACACGCGCTTCAATTGTGATTAATTCAATACCAACTAGTGATACTCTTGCGTACAAGTCGATGACAACACCCTTATCTAGAATTCGGTCAACTACTTCTGCTAAACTCGAAGAATCTGTACTTTTTTGAATAGCCATCTTCACATCTCCCCTTTAAGGTTTTTTAATCTGGTTAACGCCTTTTATACTGCTGGCGCCTTTTATTTCTGAATACCCTTTTACGTCGGAATATCCTTTTAAATCACTGGCTTTTTTAATTCCATCGTCAGAACTCCCGCTTCCGCCTGGATTAGTAAGTTCATTATCTTTTATTTCTTCTTTCGCATTCTCAACTTGATCCTTTAACTTACCTTTAGCATCTTGCGCACTATCTTTAAACCCTTCTGCCTTATCCTTGAGCTTATCGCCGACACCTTCAAAATTTTCTTTTATATCATCTTTTGCTTCGCGTACTTGCTCAAAGGTGTCATAAAACTTCTTCCCGACAACCGAAGCTGCAGCCGCATTTTTTGTTTTCGGCATGTCATCTACAACGTCTTTGGCTTGGTCTTTCGCTTGGCCTTTGACTTCTTCCTTTACCGCTTTAAAAGACTTTTTCGTTTTTTTACGGATGTCTTTATTCGCCATTAAGGCTGCACTACCTGCGAGACCTGCTCCACCTGCAACTAGGGCTTTCTTTGCCGTGTCACCTGATATTAAAGAATCCTGATCATTCTTTTCTTCTTCGGACATATTTTCGTTGACACCACCTCTCTTTTCATAGTTATAGAGTCTTTCTACAATCTTAATCGCCATGTAGCTAACAGGAAACTGCTATCAGATAATAGAATTAAAGAAACGTGAATAGTGGAGCTCTACTCTTCAGTAGTTATTTTACCTAGAAAAAATCCGTCGATATCACTTAATTTCCCGCGCCAGAGGACTGATCCATTTGAGGGCAAAGACTTGCCGGATTCACTAAATAGTTTTGCATCTTTTAAGTGAACGTAGTTCGTCTCAGGAGCCTCTTCATCCTTCAGGTTGGAGGCTGCTTCCATCAACTTTTCATAAATTGTCTGTTCTATATCATTTTCTTCTGAAAATTCGCCAGCTATTTCTTCAAGATAAGTCATCGCAGATACCACTGTCCCGGTAACCACTGAGCCTTTTACATTAAGTGTTATATCGACAGTGTAGTCTTTCGTATTGGCTGTTTCTGTAAGTAGCTGAAGTATATTGTCCGTATTAGGATGAGTGTTTCTCTCACTCATAACACCACCTCTTCTCTTTTAAATTTAAGGCACCATTATTTTTTATGAAATACCTTTAATTAACTTGCTGAACTTTTAGACTCAGTAGACCCACTTGATTTGGCTCTTGTTCCAGAATTTGATTTTTTCTTTGCTTGTCCATCTTTTTTTCTTTTGGAAGTGGATGATTTTTTCTTAACCGATGTTGTTTTATTGTCCTCTTCTTTCTCTTCTGATTTTTCGTTTGAAGGAGACTCTTCTTCATTCTCTTCAGATTCAGCTGGTGACTCTTCTTTTTCTTCCTCTTCTTCTTGAGACGCTGCCGATGGGTCTTCCTTTTCTTCTTCCTCTTCTTTCTTAGACTCCGCAGACGGCTCTTCTTCTTTTTCTTCTTTTTCTTCTTCCTCTTCAGACTCCTGCGATGGGTCTTCTTCTTCAGAATCAGAATTTCCTTCTACCAACTTAGTCAATGTTTCTTCTATTTTCGAAAGCCTGTCTCCAAGAGCACTGTTTTCCTCTTTCAATGATTGATAATCCTCGGAAGTTTCGTTTTCCTGATTATCCCCATTCTCCTCATTTGAGGAATCTTCATTTTCTTCGGATTCTTCATTCGAACCGAAGAACTTTGCTTTTACTCCCTTGAATGAATCCATAGTAGATTTCGCTTTATCTTTAGCGGAATTCCCAAAATCAGTACCTTTAGATTTCCACTCATCGCCATCGAAATTTTTTACGCCTTCTTTAATCTTTTCCCGATTTTCCGGAGTGACCATATATCCAACAGCAGCTCCAACAATGGAACCTGTTATTGCTCCCTTAATGGGATTTGAGCTGTTATTATCGCTTCCACTCTGCTCCTGTTCTTCTTGTTCAACCTGCTCATTTCGTTCCTGTTCTGCCATGGTTGCAACCTCCTAGTTTTATTTTCTACCTATCACCTTTACTTCGATTCCGTTAATTTGGTCAACATTTCCTCAATTTTGTCCAAGCGTCCATTTAAGTCTTTATTTTCTTCTTTTAATTCTTCATAACCATCAGACTCGCTCGTATCCGAACTTTCTTCATCAGAAGACTCTTCTTCCGTCTGACTTGTCTCGGAATTTTCTCCTTCATCAATTGCTAACTTTTCTTCTACTTTGTTTGTAACTTTATCTGGAAGAGGCATTTTCTCTTCCGCTTTATGAAGGTAGCTTGAGAGTGAACTCTTCACACTATTTAGAGCTTGTTCGGTGATCATATCTTGAATTGAATTTCTAAATTCTTGACCTACTGATTTCATGGCTGGTGATGATGCCATTGTCATCAACACTTTTCTACCTTTATCGCTACTTGATAACAACCCTGCCCCCGCTCCGACAGCAGTTCCTACTAACACATAATTTAAAGATTTATTCTGAGTTTCTTCTGACTGTTTATTATCCGTTTTCGACATGGTAATTCAACTCCTTTTAAAATTTTACTTTTTGACTTGTAGTGATGTTATTCCACTTGAATAAACCTTCAAACCTTCACTAAATTTTTGTACGGAGTATTTAAAAGCCTCAAAATAAGGCCAATTACCTATCACATATTGTTAGTATTTATAAAGAAAAGATAATTAACCTAAACTAAAAGGCCTTAAAAAGAGGATTACTCTTCTCAAAACCTTCTTATAATTAGGTATTTTGTCTTCTATATTATAAAAATATGACAGTTTAAACATAAAATATTACAAAAAGAGGTTTTCCCTATTCTAACAAGGCTTCATAAGGTTATCCTCTATGCGTAATTACCACCATTTACCATAGGACAATTAACATTAATTCTTTCATTTTCTCAAGTGAACTTATAGTTAACTAATTAGCGTTCTATTCTTGTTTTTCTACCGCATAAACCTTTAAGTTTGCATAAGCAGCTTTCATCGGAGCCATTTGCCGAAAACCAATTTTACCACCTTCTAACATTGGTCCATAGGCTTCTCCTTGATCTTCCCACTCTAATACCGGCAAACCATTGATTGAAAATTGAACAAATCCCTCGTATTTAACCAGTTTCATCGAATAAGGCGAGATTGCGTCCTCGACCGGTGGAAGTGGATCGGCTCCTTGTGCAACGAGGTGAAAGCCATAACTTTTACGTAAATTACAGGTCCGAAATGCCCGTTCTGAAGCATGCTTATGTCTGAAATAGGAGAGATGCAAAGCATTCAAAGCTCCGGAATGATATTGAGGGTATATACCTGACCTTTCCGGCAAGGATGGATCAAATATGTCCTCTCCTTCTTTCCCATTCGCAGCAAAAAAGAGCATACATAATCCAGGTTCCTGAATCGGATAAAACTCCCATTCTATGGCTATCCTATCTGGAAAATTTATCGGGCACCACAATACCCAGTGGGCGTTATCCCCATGGATATCGGGATCCAATTCATTTTCTAACAGAAGTCGCTTGTCATTTATAGAATACTTGGCCTGCCCCTCTAACTTCCAGTCTTTAATATGATCGAGAGTGGATAATGAATTCTCATAGATACAATCTCCGGTTTTAAACTTCAGGTAACGCATTTTTTCACTCCTAGTCTAAAATGACTTTTTATTATTAGGCTGATGTTATCATTTATTATCTATTTAGTTGCTTTGTTATTACTTAAGCTAGTTTGGAAGAGGACCGCTCCCTTTTCATAGAATCCAGAACTTCCGATTCCCTGCAATCACTTCTCTTCGTCCAACTCCGGTAGGCTGTCTCCTATCAATTCAAGAGCTGTAATTGTATTTAAGCACCATTGAGAAATCGTATTAGTCGTTATCCAAGGGATTTCCTCAAGTTCTGTCCATCCGGAAACAACTTCGGTCTCAATTGGTAACGGAGTATGACTCGTTTCTTTATTCAATAGTAACTTCCATGTTTTTCTCGCCATCTCGCTATCTTGTTTTTTTGCTGCCGCATAAGCACCCATTCCTGCTGCAAACATTGGCCAGTGAAACTCCTCATCAGAGAGAATCCCCTCGCTCTTCTCTCTTTTTTCCGCATCGGAATACAAGTAGAATTGACCAAATTCCACGAGCATATCTTTCCACTCTTCGTCTTTCATTACATGAGCCATTTCCATCCACACTTGAGGTGCGCCGAAAGCGATTACCATATGATACCCTCCGGAGTTTCCGTCCCCTATATGATGAAGGTGAGACGTCTTTGGATCAAAACCAAACGTAGGCCCTGATAAGAGCCGGAAAGGCAACTGCTTCAGATCATTCATTCCAGTCATGAGTTTATCGCGGTAATTCTTGTCCTCTGTTCTTTCCCATTCTGAGAACCAATTCGAACAAAAGGCCGCCCAATCCGGACCAACTCTGGCATGGGTAGGATGTTCATCCTTAGGGAAAAATTCTCTCATCGGATCTAAATTAACTGTTGCTTGCTCAGCATCCCGCACATCCTCAAGTAGATCTCTCGTGCGCTCATCTGTAGTCAGGAAATAATAATACTTATGAAGACCAGCCATACTTATTCTAGCTTCCTTACAACCGCATCCCCAGTGACTTACATTATGTCGCGAGCCTAGCCCGGCATACTCACCTAAATGATACTGGTCCACTTCACTCGTGTGACGAGTCATCGCCTCAGCCATCTTAAAAATATCTTTGCGTCCTGTGCGAAAAAAGGAGTACCATAACCACAGGTTTGGAACGAGCTCAGTATTTTGCCAAGCGAATCCTCCCATATCATAGTTCCATTGGTGCCGAACTGCATCATATGTATGCATCACATCACCATAATTCCAATAACCATACCAACTTCGCTGGTCAATTTCTTTTTTATAATAAGTAAAAGCAGCGTCTAACTGTTTTTCCAGATTCGCTTTTGCCGGGTTTTGGTGGTTTGGCAGACTCCAAACGCCTGTTGCTTCTGTCTCATAATAATATTCCGGTTCACAAACGAGTAAAGGTGGTGCTTGCCAGTCAGTCGTGAGTTGCTCAAGCTCTTGATGAGCAGGGGCTTCTGTATAACATTTTAAATAAGCTTCACTCGTATTAGCTATTCCTTTTGGCGTTGCTCTCATCTCGTCAAAACCTTCATAGGCGCTTGTTACATGTGTATGTTCACTATAATGACGAAAGTCCATTGTTTCACCATCTGGAGACCAAAACCAAAGTGTCATTTTTGCTTCATCTGTGCTTAACTTATTCACTTCCAAAGCAGAAGGATGCTTTTGCCAGAAATCCTTTATCCCTGCAGCTATTCCTCCCGTTTCTCCACCGGCATACATCACACCCCGAGACCTTTTGCCGTGAAGGGAATCAATCCATGAATAGCCGTCATTCGTTCGTTTCACAAACTTATAATGTGTGGCCGAATCCTGCACCACCTTAAAATCGTTCCAGATTGCGTTCTCAGTCACATGTGCTTTTATCGACGATTCTAGTTCTTCCTGAAGAATCTCTCCGTCAATTTGTTTTTTGTATAATCCATTTGCTCCTTTGAATCTTCTCGTTTGCACTAACTGAGCTGGTTCTGAGTAAACACCTGTATCCCCTGTAACATGAACGTGACGATTCCAAGCCTCCCCAGTAATACTAGGGCTAATCTCTATCCCGAGCCCTTTTATGAAATGGTTTTCCGCATCTCCATCGTAGAGAAACGTATGTACTATTCGGATTGTTTCTGTTTCGGCATACAAGTATAACCTTACGATAAACGGCATCTTCGCAGACGGATCAGAGGGGGTATGTTCACCTTCCACTTTAACTACAGTTCTGACAGGCCCTACTTGCTCCACTTCGACATTTGTGATTTCGCCATCATGCTGTTGAGTACTTCTGATCGACTCATTTTCCTTTTTCGTTCGACGCTCTGTTACTGCGATTAATTTCCCTTCCTTCCCTTTTTCCACACCATTCATGGTCAATCTCTTAATGAGGACTTTTCCTTTTTTCTGAAGAACACACGTCATATTTCCGGTGTCTATTTCAATTGTCTGCTGACTGTCCTTCACCGACATATCCTCGTCTTTTATCTTGTTAGCGGTCATCTTTAACTCATACGATTTCGCGCTGATACCGTCGATAACAGCAGCTTGTCCTGTCCATTTAATACTTCCATCAGGCCAGGATGCGGTTGGCCAGGATTGAATTCTTACATGTTTCCCAGCTTCGTTTTGTAACACAAGCGAATCCTTGCGGTTGAGTTTTCCTTTTGGCCAAGGAACACCCCATGCTACTCCAGATTTTTGGGTGGGGTTGTCTTCCATCCAGGTCAATTTCATGTTATTTTCCTCCTCTTATTTTGAAAGAAACTAATAGTATGCATAAATACTCCTCCTTCTAAAAATATAAGCGCTTTCATTTTTTATTTATGAACTATAACTACAGTTTAAACACATTAAATTTTCCAACAACCATACTTTTTTGCAACAGCAAAAAAAGCCCATTATAATAGGGCATTTCTCAAAAATCTTTTCTTTAGTTAAGAATCGAATCTCCACCTTGTATGGGTCGCCGATTTCGTTTTTCTGTATCAAAATGATTTTCTAACTTATAGGCAACATATGAAAATACGGAAACTAGAATTAAATAGTATAATCCAGCAGTTAAATACGCTTCAAATTGCTGGAATGAATTTGCCCCTTCTCGATTAGCAAATGCAAATATATCTGCAATACCAATAATATAAACAAGAGAAGAATCTTTCAACGTCATAATGAATTGGTTAGCCATTGGAGCAACGGAAAGTCTTAATGCTTGTGGAGCAATGACACTTCCAACAATTTGACGCTTGTTCATTCCTAATGATTTCGCTGCCTCCACCTGACCGCGATCCACACGTTGCATGGAACGTCGAAGTATTTCTGCAATCGATGTACTGCTATATATCCCAAGTGCAAACGAACCTGCCCAAAAATTTGATAAATCAAAAACGGATGAGATACCGAAATATAAAATGGAGATCTGAACAATCAATGGAATCCCTTGAATAAAAGAAATGTACACTCGAGCAATACCACACAAAATTTTTGAGGAAGAACTTCGTAGTAAAGATATAAAAACTCCTAAAATACCTCCTATTACAACTGAAACAAAGGTGATTTTTAAGGTTATCCAGGCGGCTTCCCAAAAACCGGGAATCGTTCTCAAAATCATATCTAATAGATCCATCAGTCGTTCACCCCATTTGATTATTATCCAAACGAAAAATTAGAGCCAAGCATTCGGTATAATACAATGTATTCAAATGTTTGCGAAATATTATCTTTCGTTTAACTCTCTTTGTTATTTTCGAAAAAGACTTTGAAGGAGCGAAAGGAAGTTGATTTAACTTAATAATAAATTCACATAATTTAACCATAGAGAGATGATTTTTCATTTTTTTGTTAATGAAAATGTTAAAAAGGGTTATAATGGAGTTATCTGAGGCCATTATAATAAGGTTTCAACCTTGTGGGCTTATCTTACTCTTAATGGAGTAATCAATAGCAAATGAGAGCTTCAGATCATTAGAATATTCTCAAGTGAAACCTGATCTATGGAGGTCTGATATGTTCTCGAAGTTATTGTTGGCCACTGACGGTTCTGACCACTCACATCGTGCTGCAGATAAAGCAATCGAACTAGCTAAACTAACTGGTCATTCTTGTATTGAAATTGTTTATGTTGTGGATGTAAATAAATCTAAATCCGATGTCTTGCAATATGGGGATTCTAGCTCAGTACTAAAAATAAGAGAAAAAATGTTATCGGTTTTTAGAGATAAATTTAAAAAAGTCGGTATATTCTCGAAAATAACCATTTTACACGGTTTGCCGGCAGAAACGATGATTCAATATGCCAATGAAAATTCTTTCGATTGTTTTATTTTAGGTAGCCGCGGCAGAAGCAAGGTTCAAACAATGATTCTTGGCAAAGTAAGTCACAAAGTTATGAAACATGTGAATATACCTGTTTTATTAGTTAAATGATAGATTTCCAACCTAAAATGTATTATTGAAAGACTTCCTTCTGGGTAACATAGTATTAGGAGGGTAAATGATGATGGATGTTGTATTTAAGAGAGATTTAACGACAGAAGAGTCCGAAAAGTTAAGGCAACTTACCGGTTTTTATAGAGGGACTCCTATTTTTAAGACGAAGCGCCATTTAGAGATAATACCGAAAAAGAACTTTTCAAGTGAACAATTAAAGAAATCACTTGATTGAAACGATAAAAATGGAGAATGAATAGAATAAGAAAAACGCGTAGCGCCTTTTATTAAATACAGCGTGATCTTTAAAGCCACCCCGAGTAGCACCTACGAAGTGCGTGTAGGTGCTACTCGAAAGGAGGCGAACTTCCCTTGATGCGTGTGGCGTTAAGACTGTCAACTTTTAAAAGACTTCCAAAAAGTTTTTCACCTTTCAGGAAGTCGCTTATTTACAAATTCGCGATAATTGGTGAAATTATGTTTTTCATAAAACTCTTTTGCTGCATCGTTATCATACCAGTACTCTAGTTCTACTAGATGAATTCCTTTACTTTTAGCGATATCATAAATTTTTTCCATTAACCGTGATCCATAGCCTTTATTCTGCTTAGTCTCCGCAATACTTATTTGATGCACATAGATAGAACGATATCCTTTTACAAATACATTCTCAGGATAATTCCTCATTTCTATCCAAGCATAACCAACGGCTTCATCATTATCCTCTAAGAGTAGAAACGTATAATTCGGAATTTGAAAAACATTTTTAAACGTTTCTTTTATTGCTTTGTAATTGTATGGCATAAAGTACTGAGGGTATAAATTAGCATGCAAAACGTGGACGTGTTTATTTAGTTCGGCAACTAATTCATAATCATTCGTTTGACTTATTTTCATCATTACCTCCTCCCTATCCTTCAAGCTGACTTTTGCTAATGTCCTTTCAGATGAAAATAATACAACAACCATACTGCATGGTTTTGTTTGTTTGATGCAGCCCGCCCAAACATTTCTTTTATTTTCATATCCTGCGCCCTATCAGCAATATCTAAATAGAAATCAACCGTTTCTTGTTCTTCCTTAAACGCTGATTCTAAACCCTCTATGAGAAGATCATTTGGATAGCTGACTGTCTTTTCTATTGTTGGTTGGCGTCCCGTTAAATTAGTATAGATTGATCTGAATGCTTTTATATGATCCTGTTCATCTTTCTGCATCTCCGCTATTCTTTTCTTCAGTTCCTTTATGTCAGCCTTATTTATTAAATTTCCATTTCGATTAAAAGCTCTTAGCTCGCCATTCAATGCTGTTTGAATATCGTTGACTAAATGTGTATCAGGCTCCCCTCGAAAATATCCATCATAAGGATTGTAATTGTAATAATAAAGCGGTTGATCCATCTCTTGAACATCCTCCTAGTTTTTATTATCTCTCGTATCCTATGTTTGACAAATAGGCAGCGGTGCTTGTTCAACCTATATTTGTTTTAAAAAACACTATGGCATTTTCGAACTCAGCCGCATTGATGTTTTTAGCAAGCTGTTCCATGGTTAATTAAATTGAATATGTACATTCTAAGTTCGTGAAGGTCTACAGTTACTGAAAAACCATTTCATGATGAAAGAAGGTGTACCGTTGCAAATTATTGTTCAAAATGAGCATGAAAAAAAGTTGATGGAAACGTTCTTTACTGAGTTATTGATTCATCCCAATAGTGAAAACACATTTAATCCGGATGGAAAAGAGACTTCATCCTTGAATAGTGATGAAACCCGATTATTAAGACATTCTTTTGAAGACATAACCATTGTTGTCGAACCAGAATTAACAGAAATGTCCTTTAGCAAGAACGATATTATTTCTCACGTTTTTGAATGCAGCGAGCTGAAAAAGGAATTCGAGAATGTTACCTATTCTCTTTACCTAGAAAAGCAAGAACAACAAAAGATAAAACCCTGGGAACACACGGCCTGCTGGAATGAAGAAGTTCTAGAATAAAAACGGAGCCAATAAAGCCATTTTAGGTTAGTTTATACTTTATCTGGGGCCCCGGTCGACCCGTTGTACTGCAGGGATTCCTTCCAACTACGCAAGGGGCTTATTTCTCCACAATTAACAGTACGCAAAGAAAACAGAACGCTTGGATTTCATATCCAAGCGTTCTGTTTTTTAATATTGAAGTGGTTTCATTACTTTTTTCAGCTATTCTCTTTAACTCTTTTGCACGATTCAGAATAAAATTCCTCATATATTTCTCTAAAAATAATCTATCCGCTATTATTCCAAGAATGCCAAAAGGAGCTTTATAAGAAAAGGTATCTTTCATAATAGTTCCTGTGCCACTTTCTATAAATTCGTGTGTATGCGTAAATGAGCGAAATGCTCCCTTTAGCATTATATCTGTAAATTTATATGGTTTTTCCATCTCTATTATCTTAGCTGTTAATTTTTGTTTCACTCCAAAATGGGTTGCTTCCCAAGTTACTGTATCGCCATTTTCCATAAGTCCAACTGTGACACCATCAATGGCTCTTTCCTTTGTTTTACTTGTTGTTTCTGTATGTACATCTACGTTTCTCGTAAGATCAAAACAAACATGGATTGGTGCGCTGATAAAAATATTGTGTTTTATTATAGGCATATTTAATTTACCTTTCATTTACTTTCGTTAAGAAGTTTTATTTTAAGAGTTTCGACATATAGTATTCATCAACAAAATCCCCATCTATAAACAATGAATTTCTTTTTATCCCTTCCATTTCAAATCCTACCTTTTTATACAACCTTAAACCTCCTTCGTTCTTAGTCACGACTGTTAGTTCTAACCTTCTAATATTGTTACTAGCAGCCCATTGTTCCAGCTCGTTAAATAATTTTGTCCCAATTCCTTGTCCTCTATAGGCTTTTAAAATCCCAATAACAATGTAAGCGGAATACCTCTTCCTTCGCGCATTCCCTCCTATAGCTATCAAGTAGCCAACCAAATCATTATCTTTTTCAGCAACAAGTATCGTAGAATTCTCAGCATCCTTCATACCTTTAATCATTTTTAATTGGTTTTTGGTTTGGATATCTCTTTCTCCAGATTCCCAAAGCATATACTGCGAACTTTCATCAACTCGCTTAGTAAGATTCGCTAATTTTTCCGCATCGGATGTTTCTATTTCTCTAACTTTCATTGCTTTTCTCCCCCTGTATTTTTTTACTCTTATTAAATTAACAAGCAGTTCCACTGTCTTACTTCTCTCCACATCCACTTTAGCATATATATCCAAATACCTTATATATTGTTGGCACTTCTCTCATTGACTCCACATCGTTTTTAATAATTATTACAACTCTTGTGTAATGAACAAGACAAATACGCATGGGAATTTATGTTCAATCCCAAGCGTATTGATTTTATATCTACAGTAGTATTATTTTTACGGAAGATTAAGACTGTCTTAGTAAGTAAAACCTTGGTCCCTAATCCTTCTTACTTAATGTTTCTTTAATACTTTCTTCCAGAATCGCTAATCCTTTATCCAACGCCTCATTATCGATTGTTAATGGTGGCATCACTTTAATAACCTCATCATTCATTCCTGCAGTTTCACTAATCAATCCTTTTTCAAATGCAGTAGCAGTTATCGTGTTCGTTAATCCTTCTACATCACAGACTAGCCCTTGCATTAACCCTCTTCCTCGAACGTGACCGTGTAATTCAGGATATTTTTCAGCAAGTGCTTTTAAAAATTGATGTACTTTTTCCCCTTTTCGAGCCACTTCTTTGGTTAATGTGTCGTCCTTCCAAAAATTTAAAGCTTCTGTGGCCGTTACGAATGCCAAATTATTCCCCCGAAACGTTCCATTATGTTCTCCTGGATTAAAAATGTCGTGCTCCGGTTTCATTAACGTGAGGGCAAATGGCAGTCCGTAGCCTCCTATTGATTTTGATAAACAAATAATATCAGGGTCAACTCCAGCAGGTTCAAAGCTAAAAAATGGACCAGTACGTCCAACACCCGCCTGGATATCATCGATAATTAAAAATATTCCCCACTTTTTGCATAGGTCCCCAATTCGTTTTATCCATTCAAAACTGGCTACATTAATACCACCTTCACCTTGAACTGTTTCTAATATGATCGCCGCCGGTATGGAAACGCCACTGCCTTTATTCTCAAAAAAACGTTCAATGTATTGGGCCGTATCGGTACCGTCTCCAAAGAAATTATCAAAAGGCATGACCACTGTGTTTGGAAGAGACACACCTGCGCCTTGCCTTTTCGATTCATTACCAGTAACCGCTAGTGCCCCTAGAGTCATTCCATGAAAGGCATTCGTAAAATTCATGATTTTTTCTCTCCCGGTTACCTTTCTCGCTAACTTTAAAGCACTCTCCACAGCATTTGTACCTGTAGGACCTGGGAACATGATTTTATAATCCATGTTTCGTGGCTTTAATATAATTTCTTGAAGTTTTTTTATCAATTCTTCTTTTGCATCTGTTGCCATATCAAGACCGTGTGTCACACCGTCTTTTTCAATATGTTCCATTAATTTTTCTTTCATTTTCGGGTGATTATGCCCATAGTTTAATGCTCCCGCTCCAGCAAAAAAGTCAATGTATTCTTTTCCATCCTTCCCCCACAATAAATGTCCTTTTGCTTTAACAAAGATGGTTGGAAAGTTGCGACAATAGCTTCTTACTTCTGATTCATGTTCGTTAAATACACCTAAGTTGGATTTTTCATCTGTAGTTGTCAATAGATTCTTTTCCTCCTCGTTTAATTTTAATGGAAAGGTCCGATTTGATAAGTCTGCTCTGATTCATGGTTGTCACTTGGAAATGCTTCTTGAGAAATGGTTTCCGTTTCTTCCATTTTGGTTCCTAATTTATGGGCGAATTTTTTAAACAACGCCTTCGAAGCTTCATTTGAAGGAGAGATGGTTGTTTCGATAAATTGAATACTTGCGCATTCTTCTCTACTCACGAGTTCTTCTAAAAGAGAAGATGCAAGTCCCTTTCCTCGTTGGGATTGATCAACGGCCACTTGCCATACAAATAGGACTTTTGAATTTTCGGGGTGGATAAAGGCAGAGACAAACCCAACAATTCCATGATCCTCTTCTGCAACAACACATGTATTCTTAAAATATTTACATAGAATGAGGTAATAATAAGCAGAATTTAAATCAAGTACCTTTGTACTCTTAATCAACTGCCAAATATCTCCTCCGTCATCTAAATGAGGTTTTCGTAGTGCAACTGATTTCGTTTGTGCCAGAATGATCCCTCCTTAAACTTTTTATGAAATATACCTTTATGTTTTGTTATAGGGCGGATATTTATAAAAATAATTCTCTCCATTTATTGAAAATAATTCTATTCGCTAATTTTGGAAACACAGATGTCTTTTAAACAATCGCAAAATGGTTAAAGCTATGGGAAATGATTTGGAATGATCAAGAGAGAAGGTGTGATAAGTTCTATGGGTATTGTAGTCCAAAAATATGGTGGAACATCTGTAGGGAATGTAGACCGAATAAAAAATGTGGCAAAGCGAGTTAAAAAAACCGTTGAAGAAAAGAAGGAAGTTGTTGTTGTCGTTTCCGCGATGGGAGACAAAACAGATGAGTTAGTGTCATTAATGTATGAAGTAACCGACCATCCGCCTAAGCGGGAAATGGATATGATATTAACCACAGGCGAACAAGTATCTATGTCCTTATTGTCTGCTGCATTGTTTGAATTAGGGATTCCCTCCATTTCTTTTACAGGATGGCAAGCTGGGATTGAAACAGAATCAGTCTTCGGGAATGCGAGAATCGTTGATATTAAACCTGATCGTATGTTTGATTCGCTCAAAGAAGGAAAAGTGGTTATTATCGCCGGATTCCAGGGCGTAACAGACGATAAGGAAATTGCCACCTTAGGAAGAGGTGGTTCTGACACAACCGGAGTGGCTGTGGCAGCTGCGCTTCAGGCTGACTACTGTGAGATTAATACAGACGTTGAGGGGGTCTACAGTACTGACCCGCGAATTGTACCAAATGCAAGAAAACTTCCGTGTATCACCCATAATGAGATGCTTGAAATGGCCACCCTTGGAGCATCTGTCATACACCCTAGAGCAGTGGAACTTGCTAAAATTCACGGTGTAAAAATCTTAGTTCGTTCTAGTTTTTCTGATAAAGAAGGAACTTTTATAAAGGAGGAAAATGATATGGAACAAACAATCGCGGTTACTGGGGTAGCTTATGATACGGATGTTATTAAAGTCGAAGTACTAAAGATGCCTAACATCATGGGAACAATAGCAAATTTATTTGACTACCTTGCGTCAGAAAAAGTAAACATTGATATGATCGTGTTTAGTGAACATGGACACGAAACCATTAACGTCGCTTTCAGTGTTGGGATAGAGAATGGACAGCGAACAGTTGACCAATTAAACAAACACAAAAGTGAATTAAAATTTGAGGATACTTTTTATGAAAAAGATGTAGCGAAAATATCGATTATCGGTTCAGGTATGACGACAAATCCCGGAGTCGCCGCGAAAATGTTCAAGATATTAGGAGATCAGGATATTCGGATAAAAATGATTACGACTTCTGAAATTAAAGTCTCTTGCATTATCCCAGAGGAACGAGGGATCGAGGCAGTCAAACTATTACATAGTGCCTATGACTTAGATGTTGAAGAAACTGCAAACGTTGAAGGGACACCGTAGAATTGGTGTTCCTTCTTTAAATATACGTATGAGAAGCTCTCTGTAAACCGGAACCTACTGCCACTCCTCACGCAACAAACCCATTCTTATCGAATCATAATATTCGCCATTATAATACCGACATTTCCTTAATCTCGCTTCCATCGTCATACCAAGTTTTTCCCCAAGTTTAATCATTCGTTTGTTCCCAGACCATGTAGTATAGCCCACACGTACCAATGGTAAACTTTGAAATAAATGATCAATCCAGAGACGGAAAGCCTTCGTGCCATAACCACCGTTCCAATACCCGGAATCATAAATACCGATACCCATTTCCAGCCAGTTCGATGGCTTATGTTCCCAATAATAACCCACTGTCCCAATAACCTCTCCATTTACTTCAATCACCCAATAATTTTCTTGATTTAAAACCTCGGATTTTGATTCCAAATATTCTCGATAAGGAATTTGTTGGTGCTCAAAGTATGGTGCATCCCACTTTTTCCACTCAGGAGAGGCATCCTTGTACTTCAATTTCCATAAAGCAGGCAAGTCCTTTTCCACAATTGCCCTAATTATTACGTCACCTTCCTTGTACATTATGAAACACTCCAATCCCATATTTCTATATTTAATTTTATATGTAGAAAAAACGAATGGTACTAACCCATTCGTTTACGTGACAAGTAAGCCTGTTCGGTACCAAGCTCACGGTTTATTAATTTCTCCATTTCGATCAAGTCGGTCCGCTTTACTACAGGATCACTCTCTGACCAAAGAATTCGATAAATAATATAATAGTGACCAATTACACGGAGGATCACTGGGCTATTCGGATAGTCGTCAAACCATGCCTTCATCCCACGTCTCTTGTATGAATAATCTATCAGTTCCATTTTTCATCACCATCTATATCGTAAAACGAATGTTCGTACTTTTCAAGTGATAGACGATAGATTGTTATTGTATGAAATGGGTAATTTAGGTAAAGTTAATGCAAGAGAAAATATCTAAGTAAGAAAGGGGAAAAAAATGAACAGTATTCATATAATTTGTTTAGCCGTTAAAAATATTTCGAAGTCACTAACGTTTTATCGAGATGGATTAGGTTTTGAAACCACTACCGAAGAGGAAAAACCAGCAATTGTTTTCTTCAATAATTACGGGACAAAATTGGAACTCTTCCCTCTCTCGGACCTTCAAAAAGAGATTGGAGAATCTGTATCAAACGTGTCTGCTGGATTCCCTCGTTTTACACTGGCACATAATGTCCGGTCAAAAGAAGAGGTTGATGTAGTGATGCAACGAGCGAAACTAGCAGGCGCAACGATTGTAAAACCTCCTGTGGTCCAAAGCTGGGGAGGATATAGTGGTTACTTTACAGATCCAGACGGTTTCTATTGGGAAGTAGCCTATGCCTCTGACTGGAAATTCGATGATAACGAAATGCTTGTCATTGACTAAACAATTGGAATCATCATTGTAAATTCAGGATCTACTTTATACGGATCTTGACTCAATGGATATATCTCTAAATGAGTTAAATGAGTACTGTTATTTGTCTTTAAGCCTCGATCCTCTATCCACTTATATAAGTTTTGATAGGAATGTTCAATATTTTGATCTTTCCGATGTTCGCAGGTTGCATAGGATAAAGAAGGGACAGAAACGCTAACCATTTCTGCTGGAATGTTCTCTGTTCCCTTCACCTCAACAACAGCATAATGTGTAAAACCGAGTTCGCCAGGATTGGCATGGTAGGATAATCCTAAAAGAGTTTTCGAATCAACAATGTGTGAAATCTCTTTTAAACGCTGATGCATCTCTTTTTGAACATGATGTATTTCACCAGCTGCAGCTTCCTCAAACGTCCCTTCCCACTTTAATCCCACTGCTAGGAATGCCTCTTTTGAAACAACTGTTATTGTACTTTTTTGTTCTGAATTCATAAATATACTCTCCCTTTCATTATCATATTTTCATATATCCCGCCTGTCTGTAGAGTCTCATTTATGTTAACTTCTTCCTTACTAAGTAAAAACCTTCTTATCTTGATGAAAATTTAAATCGAGATGAGGAAACCATATAATCAAACGTTTGTTTAAAATAATTCCCACTTATCGTGCATTATCCATTCTTAAGCTTACCAATCAACTCATTTGTCGTAAGAATTGTTGCAAACTCTTCATTTAACGCAACTAACGAAACGTCATGTACTTCCTCTGGTCGATAATATTTTCCGTCATGCCCCTTCAGACCAAATGCTGCTGTGGCATCAGAAACTAAATACGTATCAAATCCTAGATTCCCACTCATTCGCGTAGAAGTAGACACACAATGAGGAGTCGTCAAGCCTGTTACTACCACCTGTGTGATTTGTTTTTCTTTTAATAGATTCTCTAAATCAGTACCTATAAACGCACTATTTACTGTCTTTTCTATAACAACTTCATCTTTTATTGGTTTAACGATCTCTTTGATTTGAAAACCTGCATGATTAGGATGAAAACCAGAGTCAACTTTATTAGATTTGTGTTGAACATGAATTATGTCCCATCCCAGGTTTCTCCATACAGATAAGATCTGTTCAATATTTTCTTCCGCATTTGGATTATTTCGCACTCCCCACTTTTTAACTTCAAAAGCCTTTTGAACATCGATAATGAGTAACGCACATTTACCATTTAGCATGTTTATACCTCCCTATTAATCTTCGTTACTAGCTTCCAATTGCAACATTGCACCAAAAGATTGTGATGCAGTTGTAAACGCAATAAATGCACTTAACTCGCTTATTTCTTCATCGCTGAAGCTTTCTCTTAGAAGATCAAAAATAGAATTTGATATGTTTCCTTTCTGTTTTAAAAATACTTCCGCAAACCCTACCGCAATAGATGTTTTTTCATTAAAACTTGCAGGTTCTGGCTTTCCTTTTGCCTTACAATACTCGCAGCCATTTCCCTGTGCCATAGTTCTTCTGACTTGTTCTTTTAAATCCTTAGGCAGCAGTCCGTCCTGTTCCAAAACAATTCCTAGTTGCCTCCATTTCTCCATAACTATTTCATTATGTCCTAGAAGTCTTTGAAAAGGCGTATAACCATATTCTGATAGCTTAATTCTCGCCAACTGAATGCCCCCTTCCTATACTTATAGGTTATAATAAAAAATAGGACTCTAACATACATTTATTAAGTTAATTTAGGTGGTTCGCTTTAGATAATTATCGCATTTTAAGGAGAGACGTTAAAAATGAAAATAGATGAAATAGATCGCAGAATTCTGGATGAGTTAAACCAAAACAGCCGGTTATCTATGAGTGAATTAGGGAGAAGAATTAACCTGTCGTCCCCCTCGGTCACCGAACGTGTGAGAAACATGGAATCCTACGGGGTCATTAAAAAATACACCATCGAACTTGATCATGAAAAAATAGGGACTCCTATTCAATGCATCATGAAGCCACTATTAAAAATAGTGAATACGAGACTTTCAAAAAATATATTAAAGAGCTATCGAACGTTGAATTTTGTTACCGGATATCAGGAAGGGCCTGCTATATGCTGAAAATACAGTTTGCAAATTTCTCTGAAGCTGAAGATTTTATAGAGAGTGTTGGTCCCCTCGCCCATACAGTCACCCACTTTATTTTTTCCCAGTTGACTACTGATTTGAAAATGAAACAACTGTAGCTTTGAAATAAAGTTTGATCAAAAATACCTCCCAAACCCATATTTTACGATAAATAAAAAGAACCCATTTTGAAAAAAGAGTGATCAAAATGGATTCTTTTCCAGTAGATTTAAGTTTCATTTTCATATAAAATTTTGATCATTTTCTACCTACGTTGTTCAACAATCGCGCCTTATTCACAAAGAAAGAGCGCAATTGTTATTACAGATTTGCGCCTGATTGCGGAATATTGAAAAGTGCGTTATCTATTATTTTCATAAGTATTTTTTATTAATGCAACTCCTGCAAGACATACTCCTCCACCAATTTCAGCGCCTTTTGAAATAAGAGTGTCTGCATGAGGATTGGGAGATCCCTGTGAAGCAGCCTTCATGATGGTTCCAGTAGCAACCAAAAACCCTCCAACATAAGCTGAACATGCTGCAATTAATCCTAAATAGACGGCTTCTTCATTAGAGATAGCTTCCTCCTTCATTTGCGCCTCACCTTTCATATCAACGAACATCTTATAGAAAGCATCAGCTAATTCTTTTGCACAATTTAATGGATCTCCATATCTGACTACAAAGTCTTTAGCCTTATCGTATACTTCTTTCATGTATTTCCCTACATCTTCATGTAATTCCCCTATTTTATCAATGGCATCTTTTGCTTCTCTTGTTAAATCATTATAATTAGGTAATTTTTTCAAGTCTCCTACTATATCAGCAGATTCACCCTTTACTAATTTTTCAGCTGGTTCAGCTACTTCACGAGGTAAACCAGGAAAAAGAACAGAACTCCAGTTTGGTGGGCCGTCACAAGTACCTAAATACTCACAAGGTCTGCGTAAACGTGGTCTGCGTATCCTAATTGGCATTGTAAATTCCTCCTTCAATACTCATAGTTATTTTACCCTTTGAGAAATAAATTATTATTCATCTTTGTAAAACAAAATTCCCAGTTAATTGAATAACTTATGGTTCGATTACTTACGGATAACCCTTCTCTTATTCAAGAATATGGCCCTATTAACAATGAAAGGCCGCAATCCTTATTACAGAATTGCGCCTGATTGTAGAAGATCCTTTTTCTATTGCATAGTATCGTTGTACTGTTCAACAAATAAACTGCTAGATATTCATGCTACACCATAATAGATGAGGTTTTATATACAGAAAACTTGTACTCCCACGCTATGCTCTATTAATAAAGAACCATTTCATATTTACCTAAAGCGTATAACAAATAATTACATATGAAATCTTTATTAAGCTTGATAACAGGTATAGCTAATTAGCTATATATTGATCATAAATTTCACATATCATCTTCCGAATTACTTTATGTTTTAATTTAAGCCCTATAGGTATAAGCTTTTTACCATTTGGATCTAAGTGCATCCCTTCATTGTAAATAATACTTAATAAGTAATATGTTTCAGGTATCTCAGCACCCCTAGAAGCAGCGAAATCAAGCTTTGAGTTAGTCTTTTTTGTATCTAAAAAATCTTGTTTGTCATTATCATTGAGTTTATTTGTATT